>NZ_JAMYQL010000027.1:0-91894 GCF_040320865.1 Mesorhizobium sp. M0598
GCTACGATCATACGTTTCATGCTGCACTTTCTCTCATTGTTGAGGTTGCGGGGTTCGGTTCTCATCCCTGTTTGCCGTGACCACCGTGCGCTGCCGGGGCCATCGTTCTTGCGTCGCCTGACTTCGTCGGAGCGGGGACATCCCGCTTCCACTCATAGGCCACGGTTCCCGCCGGGTGCTGGTACCAGCCAGGATCGGTGTAGTCGTTCGAGGCGAGCCCCTCGCGAACCTTGACGACTGAGAACATGGAACCCATCTCGATGGGGCCGAATTGCCCCCAGCCATCCATCATCTTGATGGTGTTGTCGGGCAGCGGCATTTCCATTTCGCCCATATCGGCCATGCCGCGATTGCCCATCGGCATATAGTCGGGCTGAACCTTTCGGATCTTGTCGGTCACCTTTGTCTTGTCGACACCGATGAAGGTCGGCACATCGTGTCCCATGGCGTTCATCGTGTGGTGCGATTTGTGGCAGTGGATCGCCCAGTCGCCCTCATACTTGGCTTCAAACTCATAGGCGCGCATCGCTCCGACCGGAATGTCGATCGACACCTCCGGCCAGCGTGCCTCGGGGCGAACCCAGCCGCCATCGGTGCAGGTCACTTCGAAGTCATAGCCATGCATGTGGATCGGGTGATTGGTCATGGTCAGATTGCCGACCCTCACCCGCACCCTGTCGTTCTTTGACACTACCAGGGGACTGACTCCCGGAAAAATGCGGCTATTCCAACACCACAGGTTGAAGTCGGTCATCTCCATGACCTTAGGGACGTAGGATCCCGGTTCGATGTCGTAGGCATTCAGCAGGAAGACGAAATCCCGGTCGACCCGCATGTATTTCGGGTCCTTGGGATGGATCACGAAGAAGCCCATCATGCCCATGGCCA
This sequence comes from Mesorhizobium sp. M0598, assembly GCF_040320865.1. Classification (NCBI taxonomy): domain Bacteria; kingdom Pseudomonadati; phylum Pseudomonadota; class Alphaproteobacteria; order Hyphomicrobiales; family Phyllobacteriaceae; genus Mesorhizobium; species Mesorhizobium sp. M0598. The sequence continues at coordinate 889 of NZ_JAMYQL010000027.1, forward strand.
TCTGGACCATCTCGTCGGCATGAGGATGGTACATGAAGGTGCCGCTCTTCACGAGGTCGAACTCGTAGACGAAGGTCTTGCCAGGCTGGATGTGCGGCTGGGTGAGGCCACCGACGCCGTCCATGCCGTTGGGCAGGATCATGCCGTGCCAGTGGATCGTCGTGTGCTCCGGCAGCTTGTTTGTTACGAAGATGCGGACGCGGTCGCCTTCAACCGCTTCTATGGTCGGGCCGGGGGACTGGCCGTTGTAACCCCAGAGATAGGCGGTCATGCCGGGCGACATTTCGCGCTCGACCGGCTCGGCCACGAGGTGGAACTCCTTCACGCCGTTGTTCAAGCGATGAGGGAGTGTCCAGCCGTTGAGCGTCACGACCGGTTGGTAGTCAGGTCCGCTCGTCGGGACAATCGGAGGCTGCATGTCTGGAGAGTCCATGAGCGGAGCGTCGGGCAGCCCCATTGCGGATGTTTTGGTCCATGCAGTGGCGCCTGCGAGCAGGGCTCCCGCGCCTAGCAACTGACGTCTTGAAAGCATTTTGTTCTCCTTGAGTTCAGTGGCCTTCGGCGCCCGCTTCGGCTGGGGCCGGTGCATCGCCGGCTCCAGATGAGCCTGTGCCGCCCCCGTGGATGGCGGTTCCGAGATTGACGTCGGCCAGCCAGAAATTGCGCTTGGCATTGAGGGAAAGCATGATCGAGCTGATTTTCGCGCGTGTGTCCGCCAGCAGCTCGAACGTGTTGGTGATCATGCCGTTGTAGGTGAGGACCGATTCCGCCTCGATTTTTGTGCGCAGCGGCACAACATTGTTCCGATAGTGCCGGGCAATGTCGTAGGTCGAACGGTAGGCATCATAGGCGGATCTAGCCTCTGACCGGATGTTGACGGCCTTTTCCGCGATCCGGTTTGCGGCTTGCATGTAGGCAAGCTCGGCCTTGCGAATGCGCGCCTTGCCGGTGTCGAAGATCGGAATGACGAACTCGAGTTCGAGAGTGGGTGAGACACTCGTCTCGGTTCCACCCTCCTCCGTATCCTCGCGTTCCACCTCCACGCCGGAAAGTAGTTCCAGGTCGCTGACATAGCGCGTCGCCTCGGTCAGACCGTAGGATTTCGCCAGAGCTTCCAGCTCAAGTTTCGCGATCTCGAGGTCGACGCGATTTTTTAGCGCCTCCGCCTCGATCGCGCGTTTGGCCTTGGCGCCTTTGGGCAGGGCTGGAAGCATGTTGGGGATTGAGTAATCGACATCCGGTCCCCATAGACCCATCAGCCGGGTGAGCTCTTCCTTGGCGGTCCGTGCCGTAAGCCGCGTCTCCGCCGCCTGACCGGTGATCTCGGCATAAAAAACGTGCTCGCGGGCTTGCCCGGTCTTTGTGAAGGCACCCGTCTCGCCGAGTTTTTGCGCGAGTTCAGAAGCAGCATCGGCGGCAGCCTGCGCCTTGTTCAAATAGGAAACGCTCTCACGGGCCGAGACAGCGTTGATCCAGGCCCGCCGCGTGTCCGCGGCCAGCCGTAGCGTTTCCTCGGCGGCGCGGAGCTGGGCCTGACGGAAACGGGCATCCGCGACCGCAACGCGCCGCTTGTGCGTCGCCATGGCAAGAATGTTGCTGACCACCGCTCCTTCGATCGTCCGCACAGGATCGACGCCGATCATGCCGACCGAGATCGTCGGATTGACGAGCATCGATTCCTGCCACATGTCGGCCGCCGACAGGCCGATCTCGGCGTAGGCGGCCTGCAGGCCTTTATTGTTGAGCAAGGCGACCTGCACCGCGGTGTCTGGACCGATTGTCTCCTTCTGGACCAGGCGCTTCACGTGCTCCGAGACCGTCCGCGCTTCATCGCTGGACTGAACCCACACCGTTTGCTTGCCGGTTACGGCTTCGGCACGCGCCGCGACTGTCGTGAAGCCGGCCATGGGGGCCGAGATGCCATCAAGGGTCCCGCTGGACACGCATCCGCTGGCAATCAGCGGGACAGTCAATACCGCAGCTATGGTCAGTAACCGGCGCGTCATGATCCGGCCCCCGGGTTCGCGGGAGAGAGTTCTTCATTAAGACGCCGCCAATTCTTCGGATCGACCGGCTCCCGACGGTTATAGTCGACGACGGCCGGGTGGTGACGCGCATCACGGACGCCCATTGCGGGATCGGCCGGATTGAAGACTGGAAGAATGTCTGGCGGCGTGGTTGCCGCGCATCCGGCAACTAACAGCGATGCGAGCATCGCGGAGCTTGCGATTTTCATTGTAGACCTGAATCTTGACGTGTGCATTTGGCCGCGCGGGAGCGAATTCCCAACGCTGCGCGCGAACGCCCTCAAAAGAGGCGTCAGTTCAGATGTATCTTGGGGGTCTAATCAGCGCTTTATATTCGCCGAGCGGCAAAGTGACGGCAATGACGGGCGCAAAGCAGCGGGAGATCACATGCTCCAACTCGGGACAATCGACTGGCACCGCATGTGCCGGCGCGCAATGCACTTCACAGCTCTTGTCGGCGGATTGCTTGTCGCCGTGCTGATGCTCCGACGTATCCGCCTCATTCACCGTGGCGCCGTGATGGCTCATGTCGTGTGCAGGTGTCTCGGCTTGCAGATCCGCGCTGGCGTGAAAACCCGTGGCATTGGCTGTGGCGAATAGACCAGGCTGAAGCGCCGACATGACCAGGAATACGACCGCCAGCAGAGCGCGGAGCGGTACGCTTCCTAGGATCGCGATTCGACCAACAGTCCTCATCGGCCCTTCCCACAATTGTTCGGCTGATTTGTCAAGGCCGCCTTCAACCAGTTTGCTGCAGTGCAACCAAAAGTGAGGATCGTTGCAAGAACGGTATGGCTCGAAGCCGCCATGCGCCACAATATTTTTCATACATTTTTGTATGGCCTGTTTATGGCTCATGCCCAAATGAACGCAACCGCGCTGCGATGTCCGCGATTTCGGTTTTACGTCAGGCTCAGCACCGCTCCGGCAACAACCAAATAACGCGAGACCTTCGCGAGAGCGACGATTACGACAAAGCTCCATAGCGGCTCGCGCAAAACCCCAGCGACCACGCTCAGCGGATCGCCGATGATCGCATCCTGCTCAACAAGAGCGACCATCTTCCATAACGGCAATACCAGTTCGTTGCGCGGTTGAGCGTCGCAGGACGCGGGGGAAACCAGGGCCTATCCCGCAAGCGTTCAATCCCTCGACCAAGCCCCCAGTTTGCCGCAGAACCCAGGACGTTGCCCATGCTGGCGAGAAAAATCAGCATTGCCGGCGAGAGGGAGTCCCGCAAGGGCGGCCTCCGACTGCGACGGAAGGATCGTCGCCGCAGCGAAGGCAACAGCAAACGAATCGTCTTCGGCGGCAGCCCGGACTTTTCGGAGGCAGCTCCGATGTTCATTCGTGTCTCCTCGTATTTGATACGAGAGAGATACTCTTTCCAGCTGCTGGAAGGTCAAGAGCATCCGGAAAAACTGCGCGAGCCTGTCAGGACCATAGGCAGGGATCAGGCGGCCCATGCCGAAGACTGCCCGGGCGACGTGCTGCCGCCAAATCGCCGCGTTAGGCGACGGACCTCACGGGTTCAAACGTGACATCGAGAACCGCGTCGAGCTGCTGATCCATGAAACGCTCCGGTATGCTCTTTACCAGGAAGTTGCGAAGAGGGACGACAAGCGGGTTCTGCCATTGCGCGACTTTGGCATAGAGGCGTGATTCAGCCGCGACCCTACGTGCCCTGTCGAGGCGATATTCACGGAGGGCCTCGTCGGCCGGAAGCCGTCCGAACAACGCTGTAAGAACTGCCGCGTCTTCCATGGCAAGTCCACCTCCTTGCCCTAAATCGGGTGTCACGGCATGCGCGGCGTCGCCAAGCAAAACCGCATTTCCGCGCGTAAACGAGGGTATCGGATCGAGATCAAGTATATCCGTCCAGATCAGCGAGTCCGCCGGTGTCCGATCGAGGACCTCAGGGACGGGATCGTGAAAGCCGGAAAACATCGCCTTCACTCCGGCAAGATCGGCCTGAGCCAGCTTGGGGTCGTGTAGGCGCTCGGCCCCGCAGCACGCAAACCAGTAGACCCTTTCGCCGGGAATCGCGGCCAGCCCGATGCGTTTGCCGGCCCCCCAGCTCTCGGTAAGACGCGCAGGGTCCATTCCCTGGGGGAGACCGGGCGAGATGGCGCGCCAGCAGGCGTAGCTGGCGAAATGCTCGCGCGACTCTGGAAAGAATGCCCTACGAACAGCGGAGTGAATGCCATCGCAAGCGAGCACCAGCTCGCTTTCCACTATCTCCCCATCCGCGAAGTGCAGGACGATTTTCTCGCCGACCTGGCGGGCATCCACGCATTCCATGTCGGTGCGAATAACAGAGCGCGGCAGCTCCGTAAGAAGCGCCCGATGGAGATCGCCGCGGTGCAGCACGGCCATACTGAGGTGACCATATCGCTGGCTGAAGCGCTGAAAATCCGTCGATTGAAGGACTTGTCCTTCGTCGTCGAGAAGATCGAGTCTGTGTATCGGCTGCGCCTCGGCAACAACCGTTTCGTAGAGCCCGAGCACACGAAGGGCACGAAGCGCATTAGCGCTAAGACTGAGGCCCGCACCCAGAGGCTTTAGTTCGCTCGCCTGCTCGTAAATCTCGGTCTCCCATCCGAGGAGTCGCAGTCCCTTGGCAACTGCAAGTCCGGCGATTCCTGCGCCAATGATGACTACGCGCATGTTCACGGTCCTTCGCCTTCTTCACGCGGGAACACTTTGCGACATCAAATTGTTCCCGGCGAAAGGCAGGTGAAACACGCCACACGCTTTCTCCAATTTCGCTCGAAGTGAGTTCTGCCGGGCCGAGCCAGGCTCTAGATGTGCTCGAGATTGCCAGGGCATGGTCAAAGGGCGGGCGATCCATTGCCGGTCCGCTGCCACGGGCATTTTGGTGCGGGATCTCGGAGAGGTGGCTCATTGATCCGTAGCTGATGAACTCTCTCTATGCGATCGAGCTAGTTCAGGATCTGGGCAAGGAACAGTTTGCTGCGCCGGTGACGCGGATGCGAGAAGAATTCCGAGGGCGTGTTCATCTCAACGATCTCGCCCTGGTCCATGAAGACGACGCGGTCGGCGACCTGGCGGGCAAATCCCATCTCGTGCGTGACACACAGCATGGTCATGCCATTCCCAGCCAGCGCGACCATCGTGTCGAGCACTTCTTTGACCATTTCCGGATCGAGTGCCGACGTCGGCTCGTCGAAGAGCATGATTTTCGGGCTCATACAGAGCGCACGCGCGATCGCAACCCGCTGCTGCTGACCGCCTGAAAGCTGGCCGGGATATTTGTGCGCCTGGTCCGGAATCTTCACCCGTTCCAGATAATGCATGGCGGTCTGCTCGGCTTGTGCGCGCCGCATCCTGCGCACCCAGATCGGCGCCAGCGTCAGGTTCTCCAGAATGGTCAGGTGCGGGAACAGGTTGAAATGCTGGAACACCATGCCGATGTCGCGGCGAATTAGGTCTATCTTCTTCAAATCATTGGTGAGTTCGACGCCGTCGACGACGATCTGTCCCTGCTGGTGCTCCTCCAGCCGGTTGATGCAACGGATCATGGTCGACTTGCCCGAGCCCGAGGGCCCGCAGATCACCAGCTTTTCGCCGCGAAGGACTGTCAAGTCGATGTCCTTCAGCACATGGAAGTTCCCGTACCACTTGTTCATCCCAATCATTTCGATTGCCGGCGGATCATTGGGATCGGTCATGGGCGGAACGCGCTTGGCGGCGGACGACAACATTACAACATTTCCTAGTGAGCGGTTGGGCCGCGCCGCTCCAGGAAGTCGGCGAAGCGGGCGAATGAGAATGAGAGTGCGAAGAAGATCGCCCCGATAAACAGGAACGTCTCGGCCGCTGGCGATGGCCAGTCCGGGTCGGCCAGCGCCGCTTTACCGGAGCTGATCAGGTCGAACAGGCCGACCACCAGGACAAGGCTGGTGTTCTTGATCATGACGATGATCGTGTTGGCCAGCGCCGGGATCGCCACCCGGATCGCCTGCGGCAGGATCACCAGATATTGAGTGCGCCAGAAGGGCAGGCCAACCGCAGCCGCGGCCTCGTACTGGCCATTCGGAATGGCCTGCAGGCCGCCGCGGATCACCTCGGCGAGATAAGCCGCGGCGAAGATGGTGAGGGCGACCAGCGCGCGCACGAACTTGTCAGGCAAGAGGGCCTCGGGCAGGAACAGCGGCATCATGATCGATGCCACGAACAGGATGGACAAGAGCGGTAGTCCGCGCACCGATTCTATCAGGACCACAGCGCCGATGCGTATGATGGGCATGGTCGAGCGCCTGGCCAGCGCCAGGAGGATGCCGACGGGGAAGGCGACGCCGATCGCAACGACGGTGAGGATGAGTGTCACCGGCAGGCCGCCCCAGGACGAGGTCGGAACCTCGGCTAGGCCGAAACCGCCGGCCATCAGCCAGAAGATCAACACGAGCGCCGCCATCCAGAGCGCTGCCAGCCGCGGCGCCCAGCTGGCGGGCCGCACCGACCAGGCAAGCAGCGCCAGGATAAGCACGCAGACGATGGCGGGGCGCCAGCGTTCGTCGAGCGGATAGATGCCGAACAGCAACTGCCCGGACTTGGCGTAGATGAAGCTCCAGCACGCTCCGGCGGCCACCCGGCACGCGCGTGGACTGGGGTCGAACAGCACGGCGTCGATTACCAGCCAGCGCAGCATCGGCGGTACCGTGGCGACGAGCAGAACGCCGAACAACAGCGTCAGGACGGCATTGAGTGGCGTGCCGAACAGGAGCATGGCTGACCGCCGCAAAGCGCCGAAGCGGATCTGTCCTGGCATTGGCTCGGCCGGAAGGGGAAGAGACAGGGCCTTCATGGTTCAGCGCTCCACGATGGCGATGCGACGGTTGTACCAATTGGCCGCGCTCGAGAGGCTCAGGTTGAGGGCGAGATAGACGCCGAGGATGATGAATACGCCCTCGATCGAATGGCTGGACTTGCTGATGATGGTGTTCATAACCGCAAGGAAGTCCGGATAGCCGACCGCGATCGCCAGCGTCGAATTCTTGACGACGTTGATGTATTGGCTGTTGAGCGGCGGGACGATCACCCGCAGCATCTGCGGAATGATGATCAGACGCAATATTTTGCCGCGTGGCAGGCCGAGCGAATGACCTGCATCCCACTGACCGCGGCCGACCGAAAGCACGCCCCCACGCACGATCTCGGCGACGAAGCCGGTGGTGTAGATGGTCAGCCCGATGAGGATGGTGCTGAGCTCGGGCGTCAGGTCCTTGCCGCCTTTGAAGTTCGACCCAGTGAAGGTCGGCCAGTCGACGGAGAACTTCGCATCGGCAAGCCAGAGCCCGGCAATGCCAACCGCGAGGATCGCCGGCGCGGTCAGCGGTGGCAGCCATCCTCTTCTCGCCGCCGCCCAGCCAGCGGCCGCCAGTGCCAGGGCGAGAGCAATGACGAGCATTCCCGCGGTGGCGACGTCCATGCTGACGGCCGGCACCACAAAGCCGCGCATGGAGGCGTAAACGCCTGGCAGCGGATTGAGCGCTTCGCCGACCGGCGGCAGCACCTTCCACCACAGCGAGTAGAGAAAGATCAGAAGCACGATCGGCGGTGAATTGCGTGCAACCTCCACCCATACGCGGCAGGTGCCCGCCGCCAGGGGATTGCTGCTCAGCCGGGTGATGCCGACGACGAGGCCGAGCGCGGATGAAAAGACGATGACGAGCGCGGAGATGAAGACCGTATTGGCGAGCCCGGTCGCGATCGCCCAGTAATAGGGGTCGCGCGACTTGTAAGTGAGGATTGCTTCGGAGATGACGATCCTTGACGGCATCGTCAGGAAATCGAAGCCGATCGGTATGCCGCGTGCCCTGAGATTGGCGAAAGTCGTGCTGACGAGCAGGGCAGCGAAGGCGGCAGCCACGGCCACCAGGGCACACTGGATGATGATCGATCTGGTCCTGGCGTCGCTCAGCATTTCGACCTCGACGGTTCGCGGCGTTGGCAGGGAAAGGGAACGGCGGGCGCGTCCCCTTCATGCAGCTCAATCCCAAGGGAAAGGATAGTTGAGGCCGCCGTCCTTCCACAACGCGTTCAGGCCGCGCTCGACCTTCAGCGGGCTGTCCTTGCCGAGATTGCGATCCCAGATCTCGGCGTAGTTGCCCATTTGTTTGATGACGTTGTAGGCCCACTTGTCGTCCAATCCGAGCGGCTTGCCGAAACCGGGCTCCTCACCCAGCACGCGTTTGACTTCCGGACTGCCCGAGGCAAGCTTTTCATCGACGTTTTGCGAGGTGATGCCGTTGGCCTCGGCCCAGAACAGCGCATTGAGTGTCCAACGCACGACGTCGAAAAGCTGATCGTCACCCCGGGCGACCGCGACTCCATTGGGTTCGGCGGCCCTGCCGACCCGGATGATGTCGTAGTCGTCCGGGTTCTTGGCCACCGAGGCACGCTGTCCTGCTGCCGCGGTGCCGTCGGTGACGTAGGAATCGCAGCGGCCGCCAAAGAAGGCGTCGCGCGCTTGAACGGTCGAGTCGTAATAGACTTTCTCCATCGCGATCCCGAACTCTTCCTCGGTTTCCTCGATCGCTTTCTCGGTCAGGCTGCCACCGCCTTGCAGGCAGACGGTCTTTCCGTCCAGCAGTTTGGGCTCGGTGATGTTATCGGCCTTGCGCACGAGCATGCCGTCCGTGTCGTAGAGATTGATCCAGACGAAGCGGACAACCGTATCACGACTGTAGGTGATGGTGGATGTGCGCGACAGAACGTCGATTTCCCCAGTCTGTAGCGCAGCAAAACGCTGGCCTGCGTTAAGGGGCACGTAACGGATCTTGTCTCTGTCGCCGAGGATGGCGACCGCGAAAGTGCGGCAGATGTCGGAATCGAACCCGCGATAATACCCCTTCTCGTCCGGCCGGGATAGACCGGGCACGCCCTGGCTGGCGCCGCAGCTGACATAGCCGCGCTCCTTGATCTTGTTGATTACCGCCTGCGCGCTGGCGTCCACGGCGCCCGTAGTCAGGCTGGCCAATCCTATCGCCAGACCCGTGAGCCATTTCAGACCTTGATGTTTCATAATCATTCCCCTTGTCGTTGAGTTGTCGTCATTCTGCGGCGTTGACGTCGGCCGCGGCGGTTCCGTTGCGCCGGGCTTCAGCAAAAAGTTCGAAGGCCTGAGAAAGGTCGGCCAGAAGATCTTCGAGCGCCTCAAGGCCGATCGACAGGCGCCAGACCGGGCCGGGCTTCAGCCAGTCGAGGCTGGCGCGGCCCTTGCGGGGATCGCTGACGGCAATCAGCGAATGCACGCCGCCCCAGCTTGCGCCGAGCCTGAACAGCCGCAGGCTGCGCAGAACATCGGATTGCAGTGGCGCCAGTTCCGGCCGCAGCACGAAGGAGAACACGCCCGCCGATCCGGCGAAGTCACGCTTCCAGACCGCGTGGCCGGGATGGCCAGGCTCCGCAGGATGCAAGATCTGCGCGACTTCCGGGCGCCCCGACAGCCAGGCGACAATCTTGCGCGCTGTACCGTCGGCGTGGCGCATGCGCACCGGCATCGTCATCAGGCCGCGCTCGCACAGCGCGCAATCCTCGGGCGAGACGCCATAGCCAAGGAAACGCGCTGTATCCTTCAGGCGCCGGAACAGGGCATGGTCATGCACTGCGAGCGAGCCCATCAAGAGGTCGCCGTGGCCGCCGGCGTGTTTGGAAAGCGCCTGCATCGAGATGTCGACGCCATGAGCGAGCGGCTTGAACAGCAGATGCGAGGCCCAGGTGTTGTCGGCCGCAACGAGCGCGCCGGCCTTGTGGGCCGCGGCCGTGATGGCTGGCACATCCTGAACTTCGAAGGTGGCTGAGCCAGGCGATTCTGCCCAGACCAGCCGCGTTCTGCCGTCGATCATGGCCGCGATACTTGCGTCCAGCCGTGGATCGTAGGAAACCGCCTCGATCCCGAGTGGGCCGAGAAAACGCTCGGCCATGTCGCGCGCCGGGCCATAGAGCGTCTCCGGGATCAGAACGCTTTCGCCGCCACGGCAGACAGCCATGGTCGCCAGCGTCATGGCCGCCATGCCCGACGGGACGACGAGAGCCCGCGATCCGCATTCCAACACGGCGATATGATCTTCGAGCTGCCGGCTGGTCGGTGTGCCGTAAAGTCCGTAGCTGAACCCGTCGTACAGACGCTCGACGCGAAGCTCGAACGATTCCAGATCGTCAAAGACCACGGTCGAGGCTCGCTCGACCGGCATCGCCACCGCCTGGAACGGTTCCTCCGAGCGCTTGGGAGGATGGACATGTGAAGTGTCATCGCGTCGGTTCATAGGCGCAGCTTAGCCGGCTCACCCATTGCCATCTATGACCGCGGCGATAAAGTTAATTCGCTTTTGATATGGGCTGACTATGAACCTGCGCGACATCGATGTCTTCAACGCGATCATGATCACGCGCGGTGCCGGCGCGGCGGCCGCGCTGCTGGATACCTCGCAGCCGGCCATCAGCCGTTCGCTAGCCAAGCTAGAGGCCGAACTCGGCTTCAGGCTTTTCGACCGCATTCGTGGCAGGCTGGTGCCGACACGCGAAGGGGAGTTGTTCCATGCCGAGGTAAAGGCCAACCTGGTCGGGCTCGACCGGCTCAAGCTGCGGGCGGCCCAGATCAAGGAGGTCGGAACCGGTACCATCCGCGTCGCCTGCCTGTCGGCACTCGGGCATGGGCTGGTGCCGCGCGCCATCGTAGCGTTCTCACGCCGGCATCCGCAGGTGCGAATCAGCTATCAGGTCCGCACCTCCAATATCGTGCGCGACCTGGTGGCCTCTGGCAGTTTCGATATCGGGCTCGCGGCCGACGAGGTCGATACCAGCGGCGTGCTGCACAGCATCTTCACCACGCCGCGCGCCGTCTGTGTAATGCCGACGAACCACCGGCTGGCGCGGAAGCAGATAATCACGCCGGCCGATCTCGCCGACGAGGCCTTCCTGGCATTGTCGCCGGAAGATACGGCTCGGCTCGCGATGGACAAGATCCTGGCCGCGCATGGGGTACGGCCGCGCATCCTGATCGAAACGCCCTACGGCCTGACCATCGCTATCCTTGCAGCGAAGGGCATGGGAATCGGCTTGGTCAATCCCTCCGTCATTGCGGACGGCATGATCGGCGGTATTTTGGCCAGGCCATTCGAGCCAGCCGTCAATTTCCGCGCGCTACTCCTGCGCCCGCCGGACGGCATCAATTCGACCTTGATCACCGACTTCATTGGCGAACTCTATGCCGCTCGCAATATGCTATCGAGCGAGGCATAGGCAACTGGCTCGACGCCTGGTTCTAGCTGCACACGAATGCCATCGACGAGAAGCAGGACACGCAATCCCGGTCCTATCCCTCCCCCATCGTCGAGCGGAGAAGAGCTTGCATATGCTCTGCCAAGTCGAGCTCACCGCGCGCCTCGATCTTCAAAAGATATCGGGCCTTGGACCGGCGATCACCTTCCCTGACCGCAGGATAGGCGCATACAGCCAGCAGCGCCCTTTCCTCAGCCCGGCTGGCTCTGTCGTGGTCGCGGTTACTGCCGCCCATTTCGTGGATCGCCTTGCCGAATGCCGCGTACGCTGCCTTGTGCGCATTGATCAGCGCCCGCAGATCGCGGGACGGTTCCCGGTCCTCCCGTCGCGGCTTTGTGGCGAAAGCCGATGCCGCAACCGTCGAGGCGACAACGGCGCTGGCGGCGTTGAGAAGCAAGGCGCGGCGATTCATCCTGGACATGGTGAACTCTCCTCTTCACTTCATGGCAGGCTGCCAGAACGATGTCGTAGGATCGGCCAGCTGCGCTTCCACAGTAGCATGACTGCCGGCGCGTTCATGTCAGGATGGATGGTAACGTTGGATGCGTTGCAGCCAGAGCATAGCTGGCGCGACTGCGCGGGTCGGCATCTCGCGAACTGTTCAATCAATTGTCCCTCGGCCTCGCCACCCAAGAAAGGATCGCCATTCCCGAAAAACTCCATAACTTCGAAGAATTGCGATCCCTTTCGGCGCGGCTCACGAGGCGTCCTCGGCGGTGATGGCTTTCATCACCCGTTCGTCCACCATCGTCCGGGCCTCGTTAAGATGGCCTGCCAAGTGCCTTGCGACGACGGCGACCAGCGAAAGCCGTTGGCTTCAGCGCCCACCGGTCGCCTCGTCGGGCTTAGCCGGGAAGATCATCTGAATGCGAGCCATGTCGACGTCGATGATGTCGACGGCTCTGATTCCGATCTTGGCGATCTGGCTTTCGTTTGCCCACTCCTGCATCCTCACCCGTGATTTCAGTCGCGATTGCAGGCGGCGGATTTCGGCCCGGTTGCCGACCTGTCGAAACCGCGTTTCCGTTGCCAGTCTGCCAGTATGACGGCTGTCGACCGACGCTGATGATTGCGTGCTCCGACAATTTCAATGCGGCACAAGTCGGCAGAAGCATGCGCAAGTTCCCGAGAAGGCGGGCGCCGCGTAGGCACGCTGCCGGCCTTCACCGCTTTCCCAGCCAAGCACTAGGTAGTTTCCCGTAGGGATAGAACCGAATTTCGCGACCTGCTGATTCGCGCGATTGCTGTGCTACGGATCAACCGGGAAACAGCCATGCACGCCCAATCGAGCTCCAGAATTTCACTGCCGTCGCACGGCTTACAGTCGAGCCTGCCTACGGCATTCGATCCGACACTGCTACAGCCGGTCAGCTTCTTTCGCTGCGGTTCGGAAATCTATGCGCAAGGTGAAAAGGCCGGAGCCTTCTATCAGGTCGAGTTTGGCGCCGTGCGTGTTTACCGCCTGCTTGCGGACGGTCGCAGGCAGATAAGTGCCTTCCATCTGGCCGGAGAGACATTCGGTTTCGAAGCCGACACCACCCATCATTTTTTCGCCGAAGCCATCAACGCCGTGGGTGTCCGCGTCTTCCGCTTTGCCACTGGTGCGGATCTCTCCCGTCAGCTGCTGCCGTTGGCTCTCAAGGGCCTGACGAGAGCGCAGGAACATCTCTTGGTTCTCGGCCGTCAGAATGCCATCGAACGCGTCGCCGCGTTCCTGGTCGACATGGCGGAGCGGCAGGGCGGCTTGCGACAGGTCGAACTGCCGATGTCGCGCATGGATATCGGCGATTATCTCGGCCTCACCATCGAAACCGTGTCGCGGGTTTTCACCCGGCTGAAGGACAAAGGCGTCATCCGCCTGCTCAATCTGCGCAGCATCGAGATCATCAAGCACGACGTGCTTCATGCGATGAGCGAGTGAGGCTACTTGGTCACTTGCCGCGCGTGGCAGACCGTAAGCGTTGCCGCTTTTTCGACCGACTTTGGTCACTCGGGCTTCAATCGCCATGCGGCCTTGGCCAAGCGCGCAGCTAGGCCGCCTTCTTGATCTCCGCGACCTGAACGCCCAGTCGGAACGCCTGACCGTCTGCAAACGAACGCGCGTAGCTCTCAGATGTAAAAGGGACCGTGGTGGTGGTGCCGTTGACCGTCACGCGAACCGACCACTCTTTGTCCCTAACAATTTCAACGGCAGTTGCTCATGCGCAGCCATGCATTCCTCCCAGAATGGTCCGTTGAGGATGGGAGGATAGCGTCGTAAAACTGGTTTGCATGCAAATAATCCGACACCGCGACGTCGAAATGTCGAAACACGCACAGCTAGGCTCAAGTCGATGGCCTCGCCTTGAGCTTGGTCGATGCAAGAGGACCACCACAGCGGCGAACTCACCTTCAAGGGCGACTGCGCAGTTCACGCCCCTGTCTGGGGAACACGCGGAACCAGGCGGACAAAAAAAGCCCCAGCGCTGGGTCGATGCGCCGGGGCTTTGGGCACGTACAAGCTACACCAACATGTCCGCATATGAACGTGCGCTAATAAAGTGAAGGAATGGTGAACCACGCATATGCCGAAGGGCGCACGCTAAAAGCTGGGGTGAAGCGCAGTATCAGTAATGACAAGTTTGCGCACTCTGATTGTCCCACCTTACTTTCGACCAAACGACGGGGTGAGGATGCGGGCAGTCTTATTGCTTTGATGACGTATGCCGTCACCGCTCATGCCGATGAAGCGAGCCGGCTCACTGACGCCGTCCTCGACCGGCTGCGAAAGACTGTCGCAAGACCGGCTGATTGTATCGAACCCGGAAACAGACCAACGCCGGCGCAACCTCACCCTGAAACCAAAAGACAATATCGATGACCTCCAACAGCTATGCTCCCAAGGGTTCAAGCGCCTGCAAACGTTGACCACGCCCACTTTCGCTATCGCCGCCTGGATGATGACGGCCGCATCAATTTCATGGGGCAAGCATAGCCGCCAAGGGGTTCTGCCCGATGGCCGCGACCAGGCTCGTGGATACCTCGAACCATCACCAAGACACCGCGAGACGCGGAAGAGGCAAGCCGCTTCATCAACCGGCAACACCGAAAGCTGCTGATCAATGTGAACCGCAGTAACGAAGCGTAATCGGGTTCCCACTACAAAAAGGCTCAAACCGCGCAAGACCGCGGATCGATCCGACCAGGATCTTCAACGGTCTGCCCAATGGAAGTCGCCGCTATGGAAATCCTCACGAACAACCCCACGAACAGTCATCTGATGACTTCACGGCGTTTTGCGCCTCTCTTCTGGACGCAGTTCCTGTCCGCCTTCAACGACAATTTCCTCAAGAACACGCTGGTTTTCCTTATTCTGTTCACCCTGGCGGCGGACCAGGCGGCATCACTGGTCACCCTGGCGGGTGCCGTCTTCATGGCTCCTTTCCTGCTCCTGTCCGCCCTTGGTGGCGAGATCGCCGACCGGTTCGACAAGGCGCTCATCGCCCGTCGGCTGAAATTCACCGAGATCGCCGCTGCGGCTGTCGCTGTCGTTGGGATCGCGCTGTCGTCGATCCCGGTGCTGATGATGGCGTTGCTCATGTTCGGCATCATCTCGGCACTGTTCGGACCGATCAAGTACGGCATCCTGCCGGATCATCTCGAGCGCAAGGAATTGCCCCGCGCCAATGCCTGGATCGAATCGGCAACCTTCGCCGCCATCCTCGGCGGCACTATCGCCGGAGGCGTCGTCTCGGCCGATGGCATAGGCGTCTCGGTCTTCGGGCCGATGATGATGATCCTCGCCATCGGTTGCTGGTTTGTCAGCCGATACATTCCGTCAACCGGTTCTGCTGCACCCGACCTCGTTATAGACCGGAACATCTTTCGCTCGACGTGGCGACAGGTCAACGGCTTGCGTGCCGACAAGCGGATCTGGCGCGCCGGACTGATGACGTCGTGGTTCTGGCTTATCGGGGCCATTGTCCTTTCGATCCTGCCTACGTTGGTCAAGGATTCGCTCGGTGGCGGAGAAATCGCTGTCACCGCCTATCTCGCGGTGTTCGCCGTCTCGATCGCGATTGGCTCTGCCATAGCCGCATGGATGTCGCAGGGCCGCATCGTGCTCTTGCCAGCCCCGGTTGGCACGGCGTTGATGGCACTATTCGGCTTGGACCTGGCCTGGACCATCTGGAGCATGCAGCCCTCGCCCAGGGCCGAAACGCTCGCAATATTCTTCGCCGGGCCAAACACGGTCCATGTTGCGATCGACCTTGCCGGCATGGCTATTGCCAGCGCCTTTCTTGTCGTGCCGACCTTCGCCGCAGTGCAAGCCTGGGCGCCCGAAGCCAGCCGCGCTCGCGTCGTCGCCGCCGTGAGCATCGTCAATGCAGGCTTCATGACGGTGGGCGGCATACTTGTCGCCGCGATTCAAGCAGCGGGCGTCTCCACTGGAGGTATCCTGTTCGGCCTCGCCGCACTCAACGTGGTCGCCGCCTGGCTGATGCTGAGATACCTTCCGACAAACGCCTTCCGCGATTTCGTTTCCATTCTGTTCCGAGCCTTCCATCGTCTGGAGGTGGAGGGGCTGGAAAACCTCAAGGCGGCCGGCCCGGCACCCATCCTGGCGCTCAACCATGTCAGTTTCCTCGACGGTCCGCTGGCCCTGACGCTGACCGAGGAAGAGCCCGTCTTTGCCATCGACCACACTATCGCCCAGGCCTGGTGGATGAAGCCTTTCCTCAAGCTCGCCCGTGCGCTGCCGCTCAATCCAGCCAAGCCGATGTCGACCCGCACGCTGATCAAGATCGTGCAAGGCGGCGATCCGCTGGTCATCTTCCCCGAAGGGCGGATCACCGTCACCGGCGGCCTCATGAAGGTCTATGACGGCGCCGCCATGGTGGCCGACAAGACCGGCTCGATGGTCGTGCCCGTGCGCATCGACGGGCTGGAGAAGAGCTATTTTTCGCGGCTGACCTCGCTGCATATTCGCCGCCGGCTGTTCCCGAAGGTCAAGGTGACCATTCTGGAGCCCGTCAAACTTGAAGTACTGCAGGATCTGAAGGGCCGGAAGCGCCGCGCCGCGGCGGGCGCTGCCCTCTACCAGGTCATGTCGGACCTCGTCTTCCGCACCCAGGACATCGACAAGACTGTGCTGGAGAAGATCATCCAGACGGCGAACGAACGCGGCATGAAGCAACTGGCCGTTCAGGACCCGGTCACCGGTTCGCTGAGTTACGGCAAGCTGCTGACAGCCGCCGCCGTGCTTGGCGAGAAATTCAAGAAACTCTATGCCGGCCAGCAGACGCTCGGCATCATGCTGCCCAACGCTAATGGCGCCTGTGCGACGCTGCTCGGCGTTATGTCGGCCGGCAAGGTTCCGGCGATGATGAACTTCACTGCCGGTGCAGCTAACATCCTCTCCGCTTGCAAAGCCGCCGAGGTGCGCACCGTGCTGACCTCGCGCGCCTTTGTCGAACAAGCGAAACTCGGCGCCGTGGTCGAGGAACTCGGCCGATCGGTCGACATCGTCTGGCTCGATGATCTGCGGGCCACCATTGGCCTCAGGCACAAGCTGCTCGGCCTTCTGCGCAAGAGCGCACCCCGGGTCGCCCGCAAGTCTGAAGATCCGGCGGTGATCCTGTTCACCTCGGGGTCCGAAGGCACGCCCAAGGGCGTGCTGCTCACCCACCGCAACATCCTGGCCAATGCCGCCCAGGCCGCCTCGCGTATCGACTTCCACTCGGGCGACAAGGTCTTCAATGTGCTGCCGATCTTCCATTCCTTCGGCATGACGGCGGGCACGGTGCTGCCGCTGATCTCGGGCGTGCCGGTCTATTTCTACCCCTCGCCGCTGCACTACCGGATCGTGCCGGAGTTGGTTTACGCCTCGAACGCAACGATCATCTTCGGCACCGATACGTTCCTTGCCGGCTATGCCCGCACCGCACACCCCTACGACTTCCGGTCAGTGCGCTACTGCTTTGCCGGCGCGGAACCGGTCAAGCCTTCGACGCGCGCGATCTATATGGAAAAGTTCGGCCTGCGCATCCTCGAAGGCTACGGCGTGACCGAAACCGCGCCGGTGATCTCCATCAACACGCCGATGTACAACCGGTCCGGCAGCGTCGGCAAAATCATGCCGGGTATGGAGTATCGCCTGGATCCGGTGCCTGGCGTCGAGGATGGCGGACGGCTGTTCGTGCGTGGGCCCAACGTCATGGCAGGCTATCTGCGCGCCGAAAAGCCGGGCGTGCTCGAACCGCTCGAAGACGGCTGGCATGACACCGGCGACGTCGTCGCCGTCGACGATGTCGGCTTCATCACCATTCGAGGCCGCGCCAAGCGCTTTGCCAAGATCGGTGGCGAGATGATCTCGATGGCCGCCGTCGAGGCGCTGGCGGGCGAATTGTGGAAAGGCTCGCTCTCGGCGGTCGCCGCCGTGCCAGATGCGCGCAAGGGCGAAAAGCTGATCCTCATCACCGAGGCCGTCAACGCCACGCGTGCCGAATTCCTGGCCTTCGCTAAGGCCAACGGCGCCATGGACCTGATGGTGCCCGCCGGAGTGCGCGTCGTTGCGAAAGTGCCCGTCCTCGGCTCCGGGAAGCTCGACTTCGCCGCCGTGACAAAGATGGTGCTCGGCGCAGAGATGAAGATTAAGGCCGCTTGAGCACGTCCTACCAACGGCCGACGAACCAAGCTGGCCCGCTCTCCCGCGCAGTCCCATCCAGTTGCCGCCCGCGTAGGTAACGCCGATACTTCATTAGGTCCCGAAAATCACCGGATGCGCGGCAGCCGTCTCTGTCTGACCTTTGGAATCTTAAACATATAACTATGACGATCGCCGAACTCAGCACGAGCAGTTCTGGACTCTTTATGAACGCCTTCGGCTTGTTGCCCGCTCCCTGCCGAGAAAGGACCGAGCATGACTCCCATCATCGGGAAGCCCTAGCGAGCGTTGTCGCTCCATAATGAACCTTTGTCGATCGACGACGTGGGCCGATCAGGGCAAGCGATCCGGCAGCAATACTGTGAGGCGAAGGGTATGCGGCATGCCCCGAACTTCCCTGCGCGCCGGTGTTCCACCGCGTGAAAAAAAAGCCCGCCGCACGGTTAGGTGCGGCGGGGCGGGACGGGCGCTGTTGCACCAAGCGGGGGACTAGGGTGGGCGGGCTTGCCAGGTGCGCGCGGGCCGTAGGCAAACTTAGGCGCATGAGTTGCTATACGTCTAGCAACCGCCAGTTGGACTGGCCCGAAATCAGGGTTCCAGTGCCAAGGGACAGGACAGTTCCCGGAGCCCAGCCCGAGGGCCCGTCGGGGCCGGCTCCGTGCTCCAGCCTACCGGTTCAGATCCGAGCCGTGCCCACATCTTGAACAGGCAAAGCCGCGCACGCCTGTGAGGTAGGAACCGCCGCTGATTTCGATAATGACGCTACACGTGTCGGCCCTTGATACCTGCGTGAGGGGAGCTGTGCAAAGACCGGTTCTCGGGGCGCCTCAAGCTATGTCCTTCAACGTGTCCAGCGGCCCTTTCAGAGCCGACCTGGGTTGGATCAACTCCGGCGCAATCAGGAAAATCTGCGGTGCCGCCCGGGGGTTGATCGATCAGCTCGAACTGCAATCAAACAGATTGGCGCGACCGCAAGAACGCCTCCTCAACAGTGGGTCTTGCGATATAGCGGTCTACAACTCGAACCCCGAACACGTTCGCCAATTGTTGACGTATCCGAGAAGACCCTGAGGCATAGCGAGGATTGCTATAGCTCACCTGTCGTGGCATCATGAGTTATAGAAAGGTGCTCTATAACTCATGGTATGGAATTGGGAGCAGGCTGACTGGCCGCATTTTACCTACGATAAGAAGGTATTGGAACCGCTGGAAAGCGAGTTCCTGTTGCGATCGGGCGAGTTCCTGGGCGTCTTTCGTCATGTGGGTGCCAACGATCGCGACCAGATCCGCATCGACCTTATCAGCGAAGAGGCCTTGAAGACATCCGCGATTGAAGGGGAATACCTCAACCGCGAGAGTCTGCAATCATCCTTACGCCAGCAACTTGGCCTGGGAAGCGAGATCAGGCACATTCCGCCGGCCGAGCGTGGCATCGCTGAAATGATGGCCGATGTTTACTTGCATTTCGCCGATACACTCTCACACCGCACCCTCTACGCTTGGCACAAGATGGTGATGTCGGGTGAGCGGGGTATCGGGACCATCGGCAGCTACCGCCAGCATGCCGATGCTATGCAAATCGTTTCCAATCGGCTGGATAAGCCCAAAGTGCATTTCGAAGCGCCGCCGTCGGCCCGGGCGAAGACCGAAATGGACGCCTTCGCGGCTTGGTTCAACGTAACCGCGCCCAAAGGCAAGATACCGATTCCGGCGTTGACGCGTGCCGGAATCGCGCACCTTTATTTCGAGAGCATTCACCCGTTCGAGGATGGCAACGGGCGCATAGGGCGTGCCCTCTGCGAAAAGGCGTTGGCGCAAAGCCTGGGTGAGCCCAGTCTCATCGCTTTGGCGTACACGATTGAACGCCACCGCAAGGCCTACTACGACAATCTCGAGGCCAGCAACAAGAGCAACGCGATTACGGATTGGCTGCTCTACTTCGCTAAAACGATCCTTGAGGCGCAGCGCGTAACGCTTGCCCGTGTCGAATTCTCCGTCGCCAAGGCCAAGTTTTACGAACGCTACCACGGTCACTTCAACGAGCGACAGGAAAAGGCCATCACCCGGATGTTCCGCGAAGGTATAGATGGTTTCAAGGGCGGTCTCAGCGCCGAGAATTACATCGCCATCACTCAGGCATCTCGCGCGTCAGCGACAAGAGATTTGCAGGACCTCGTTGCCAAGGGTGCACTGATTAGAACTGGCGAACGACGATACACACGTTACGCATTGAACACTCTTGCTGGCCGAGCGTAAACCACAACAGGGATAGAAGAAGCGGGCTGTCGAAGAGCCTGCCTGCCTGGACCGTCAGCACCCAGTAGAAGCCGAACAGCGGGCGAAGCTGATGTTCGACCACCAGCGCGTGGATGAAGGGCAGAAATCGGTTTGATTTGTTCGTCTATGTGACGTACATTGTCTGCGAAACATAGACCACGACAGGAGTGATCCCAATGGCGCGCAAACAGCCCCAGATCGAACGAGAGACGCCCAACCGCGTCGAACGCCTCGGATTCCGGTTGGATGAAGAGACTAAGGATCTTATCGAGCGGGCAGCGCATCTGTCACGACGCAAAGTCAGCGACTTCTGCGTCACTGCGCTCACTGACACCGCGCGCCGCACGATCGCCGAGCATGAGACGTTGGTGCTGTCCGATCGCGACCGCGCGGCATTCTTCGACGCGCTGGTCAATCCGCCAGAGCCGAGTGAGCGGCTGGTCCGCGCCTTGGCCGAGCACAAGCGCCGGGTCGCGTCCTGAGCATGGCGGCGTCTCGGCCAGATTTGAAGATCGAGGCGCTCGCGTCGCATCACGACCGGGACGGCTTTGTCTGCGGCGTCGACAGACTCGACCGTTATCTCCGGACGCAGGCAAGCCAAGATGTGCGGCGCAAGGCGAATGGGGTCTTCATTCTAGTGGAGCCTGATAAACCGGATGTCATGCTGGGCTATTATACGCTTTGCGCAACCAGCCTTGCACAGGGCGACGTGCCGGCCGCCGCGCGCAAGCACATCCCGCGCTATCCGCTGGTCAGCGCCACGCTGATCGGACGGCTGGCGGTCTCGGAAGCCCGTCAGGGCGAACGCCTGGGTGCGATGCTTCTCGCCGACGCCGTGCGGCGCGCCTATGCGAGCGCGGCCACAGTCGGTTCTTCGATGCTGGTGGTGGATGCCATCAGCGAGCGCGCCGCTGCCTTCTATAAGGGAAACGGCTTCGTGCGGCTGCCGGACTACCTCCGGCTCGTCCTACCGATGCACGCAATCCAGCAACTGGTGGAGCCATGATCGACGCAGCACCTACATCGCCTAACGCGGAGCCTTCGCCGTCGGACCGCGACGGGTTCGGCCACCCTGTGCTTTGCCGAAGCCCTCAGAAGCATCTCGCACACCCAGTAAAGAGACCCTCTTTCGTCGTGCTACGGCGCCCTGTCAGGTGCTCTGTCGCCCGGGCAGCCGAAGCCGGGCGACAATTTCTCAAACATCGCGTCACAGCATGCCCTGTTGCCTCTTCGACAAAACAGAACCGAAAGAAGGGAGAACTTTGTGTGCAGCGAGTGTGCACGTCGCCCTCTAAACACTGGTTCCTATCCTGATGCCGAATCTATCACTTGATACCTCAGAGCACCCTGAATGATCCAAACGAAATTCGGCAGCGGCATGGTCGGCCTTCAAAGTCCCTTGGCCGGGAAGTTGGTACGGATAGTCGGAATCTTGCAACACCCGTTTCCGAACTGGATTTTGAAGCCGTGAATGAGCGGCTATGATGAACGTGCCGAATGCAAGCAAGGTCGCGGAGGCCTCGAACAGTCGGCTTTAGAGGAGACTACGTCGATGACGAACGTTCGCGCCCTTGTCCTTGAACGCCAGCACGAACTCAAGCTGCGTGGGATCGATCTGCCACAGACCGTCGGCGCGGGCGAAGTTCGCATCAAGATCCATACGGTGGGCATCTGCGGCTCGGACGTGCACTACTACACGCATGGCCGCATCGGCCCGTTCGTGGTCGAAGCGCCGATGGTCTTGGGCCACGAAGCCGCCGGCACCGTCGTCGAAACAGGGGAAGGCGTCGAGCATCTGAAGGTCGGCGACCGCGTCTGCATGGAGCCGGGTATTCCCGATCCCAATTCGCGGGCGAGCCGGCTCGGTCTCTACAACATTGACCCAGCTGTCAGATTCTGGGCAACGCCGCCGATCCACGGTGTGTTGACGCCCTATGTCGTCCACCCCGCCAACTACACATTCAAACTGCCCGACGATGTCAGCTTCGCCGAAGGCGCCATGGTGGAGCCCTTCGCTGTCGGCATGCAGGCGGCTGCCAAAGCAAAGATCGCGCCTGGTGACACGGCGGTGGTGATTGGCGCCGGGCCGATCGGGACGATGGTGGCGATCGCGGCACTCGCCGGCGGGTGCGCCCGCGCCATTGTTGCAGATTTCGCCCAACCCAAGCTCGACATCGCCAGCGGCTATCAAGGCGTGATCCCGGTCAACATCCGCGACAAGAACCTGGCGGCGGAGGTAAAGCTCCTGACCGATGGCTGGGGCGCCGATGTCGTTTTCGAATGCTCGGGCTCGTCCAAGGCATGGGAGAGCCTGCTCGATCTGCCGCGGCCCGGCGGCGCGGTGGTGGTGGTCGGCCTGCCGGTGGCGCCTGTGGCGCTCGACATTGCCACCGCCTCGACCAAGGAAGTCCGCATCGAGACTGTGTTCCGATATGCCCACCAATATGAGCGGGCAATCGCGCTGATGGGGTCGGGCCGGGTCGACCTAAAGCCACTCATTTCGGCGACCTTCCCCTTCGAAGATTCCATCGCCGCTTTCGACCGCGCAGTCGAAGCCCGGCCCGCGGACGTAAAGCTTCAGATCCTGTTGCCGGATTAAGGGGAGTTCCAAAAGCCCCCGGGCTGTCCTCCCGATCTCCTCGATGCTTTCCGTAGCTTTCGTTGGGCTGCCAAAGTTGGCGGCGGCCCTGAGTGCTTTTGATGCTGGTCCACCGCATTTGCCGGCGGCGATCCCTCCAAAAACAACTTCATACCCGGCGATGACGGGATCTACCACGAGCAAATCCCTTGAGCGCTGACGGACCCGACACTTGACAAATCGGCGGCCGTCCGACACGTTCTTAACAAAAGGCACAACAAACTTACAAAAGTTCAAGTTGGCACAATCTGGCCGATAGGGAGAAGGCCGATGCGTCTCTGTGACCGAGCGGAGATTTGCACGTGAGCAGCGCTATCCTCACGCGGCCGACTTCCAGGTGGGCCCTACCCCGGTTCATGACGGCCGAGCATCCTTTTCCCTGGCTCGCGCCGATCACGGTGATGCTTCTCGTTTTCGGCATCTATCCCCTCGCCTATTCAGTCTGGCTGTCGTTTCACAAACGCAATGTCGTTTCCCGTCAGCTTGACTTCGCCGGGCTCCATCAATGGACGCGCGCCTTCTCGGATGCGCGTATGTGGCATTCGTTGGAAACCACGCTGATCTACACCTTCGTCGCGCTTGCGGTTCAGCTTGCGCTCGGCATCCTCATCGCGCTTCTGCTTGACACCGATCGCAAAGGTTACGGGGTGCTGCGGGCGCTGATGACACTGCCGCTGGTGGTGCCGCCGGCGGTGACCGGAATGATGTTCCTGCTGATGCAGGACGGTTCTTTCGGTGTCCTGTCGTTCTACCTCTATGCCCTCGACCTGATCTCGCCGGCACAGCCGATCCTGACGCAGCCCGGAACCGCATTGGCGGCGATCCTGCTGGCAGACATATGGCAGTGGACGCCGTTCATGGTGCTCATCATCCTGGCAGGGCTCAGGGCGCTGCCGATGGAACCTTTCGAAGCCGCCGCGATCGACGGTGCCAACGGCATCCAGACGTTCTTGCGCCTCACATTGCCGATGCTGCGCAAGGTGATAGCGGTCGCGGTGCTGATCCGCGGCGTCGATCTCTTTCGCATCTACGACTACGTCTACATCATCACCGCCGGCGGGCCTGGCACGGCCACCGAGACGCTTTCATTCTACGCTGGCCGTATCTACTTCACCGGAGACTTTCCCTATGCCGCGACCCTGTCGCTGATCGTGCTCGTCGTCTTGATCGTCGTGTCGAACCTCTTCGTCAGGCTGTTCAAGGTGAGGTTCTGATGGAGTCGTCGCGCGCCCAAACGATCGGCCGTGACGTCCTCGCCGTCCTGGTGGTGGCGATCTTTATGTTCCCGATCGCGTGGTGGGCCCTGTCGTCCATCAAACCCTATTCGGCGATCTTCGACCGCAGCGGACCGGTCTACACCGGTTTCACGCCAACGCCGGACAATTACCGTGTGACGTTGCTTGGCGTTTCGCGCGTCGACATCGGCATGGAACAGGGCGGCGAGGCGGCCGGGGTCATCAAGGGTGGCGCCAGTTCCTATGATTCCCGTCAGTCGTTGCTCGATAGCGCCATCATAGCCGTCGGATCGACGGCGCTGACGCTGCTGCTGGCAACGCTGGCCGCCTATTGCCTGTCGCGAATGCAGTTCAGCGGCCAGCAGTCCTTCCTGTTCTGGATTCTCTCGCAACGCTTCATGCCGCCAATCGCGATCGTCATTCCGATCGTTTTCATGTTCCGCGATCTCGGCTTGCGCGATACTTATACGGGGCTCATCCTCGTTCACAGTTTGATTAACCTGCCGCTGGCGGTTTTGCTTTTGAAGTCGTTCTTCGACGATGTTCCGCGCGAGATTGATGAGGCGGCGCTGATTGACGGCGCGACGCGCTGGCAGACGTTTCGACGCGTCGTCCTTCCCATGGTCAAGGGCGGCATCGCTGCGACGGCCGTGCTGTGTTTCATCTTTTCGTGGACCGAGTTCCTGCTCTCACTGTTTCTGACAACGTCGATCCGCACTGTGCCGGTGAAGATCTCGACTTTTGTCACATCGACCGCGACCGAGTGGGGCTACATCACAGCGCTCGGCACATCCGCGATCATACCCAGCTTCATCTTTATCCTGCTGGTTCAACGGCATCTGGTCCGCGGCCTCACCCTCGGATCCCTGAAGGAGTGAGGCGCAGACGAGAAGAACGACGACAAAAACGCAATGGAGGAACGATCATGAGCTTCAGTGAACACGACAAGAAGACATTCGTCGCCGATACCTGCAATGACTTTACGGCGCGCCGAATAAGCAAACGCGACTTCATGAGGAAGATGGCGCTCGCTGGTGTCGGCTTTTCCGCCTTCGGATCAGCCATGCTAGGTGGTGGCCGCACCAGTCGGGGGATGCTGGGCCTCGGGGTTGAAGAAGCCCGCGCCCAGGACGCCGATATGCTGAAGTGGCTGGCCGACGTCGGCAAACCATATGCCGGCACCAAAATCCGCTACACTTCGGAAGCGACGCCGCCAACGATCGTTGCCAACCAGCTTGTCGCGGGTGAATTCACCAAGGCAACCGGCATTGAGGTGGAAGTCGAGATCGTGCCGCTGGAGCAGGTTCTCGCCAAGGCGACGCAAGACGTACAGGGCCAACTTGGCACCTACGACGTCTACTATCTCGACCAGTCCTGGATGGCGACATTTGCCCAGGATGTCGTCGATCCGCGCGAGTATTATGACCAGAACAAAGAACTGGCGATGCCCAACTTCGACTGGGACGATTTCTCCAAGCCGCTGGTCGACGGCATCGCCATGTACAACGGCAAACAGTGCGGAATTCCATTCGATATTCCGATCTTCATCCTGATGTACCGCAAGGATCTTTTCGACAAACACAACATTGCGCTGCCGACAGACCTCGACGCCTACCTCAAGGCCGTGCAGGCGCTCACAGAGGCAGAAAAAAGCAACGGCATCTTCGGCACAGCATGCCAGGCGAAGTCCGGCCATTATTCGCTGGAATGCGACTGGACCTTCGCATTGTGGGGCCATGGCGGTTCGATCTTCAACAAAGACAAGAAGTTTGTCGGCAATGACGAGCGCGGCGTGGCCGGGCTGCAATTCTATCAGGAGCTGGTCAAGAACTCGCCGCCCTCCGCGACGACTTGGACCTGGGACGGGCAGGGACAGGCACTGACACAGGGTCAGGCCGCTATGGCAATCACCTGGGGCGAAGATTTCCCCGGCTTCGACGCGAACGATTCCAAGGTCAAAGGCCTGTTCGAGGCCCTGCCCGCGCCCAAGGAGGTTCCTGGCCGTCGCGCCGCCGCCGATTGCGGCTTCAACGAAATCCCGGCCGTTGGTCACCAAGGTGGCTCGACGATTTCGCTGTCGCAATATTCCAAGAACAAGGAAGCAGCATGGCTGTTCATGCAGTGGGTCTGCTCGAAGGATGTGATGGCGCGGGTATCGACGCTCGGCGGCGGCGCCTCGCCGATGCGCAATTCCTCTTTTACAGATCCTCGGGTCAAGGCGAAGGCCGTTGTCGGCCCCGGAACGACACGCCATTTCGACGCGATCAAATACACTATCGACAATCAGATGGGATCTGAGCCGGACATGCCGATCTGGGCGGATCTGTCGAACAACGACATTCCGGTTGAGCTCGGCAAGTTGCTTACGGGCCAAGACTATGGCGGCGATGCCAAGGCATGCCTGGATGCCATTGCCGGCATTGTCGACGGCAAAGTCAAGGACGCCGGTCTTTAGCGGCTAGTCGGTGATTTGGGCGAAGGCGGCTTCGGCCGCCCTCGCCGTTTGGTAATGTGGCGGCAATGGTTCCGGATCTCGTCATCGGCATTGATTCCTCGACCTCGGCAACCAAGGCGATCGCCTGGGACCGCAATGGTCTGGCCGTGGCCGAAGGTCGTGCACCCCTTGCAATGTCCAACCCGCGTTCGGGCTATTTCGAGCAGGATCCGGCCGAGTGGTGGACCTCGACGGTCGCAGCGCTGCGCGCCGTGACGTCAACGGTTTCGCCGGCACGCATTGCCGCCCTTGCGATTGCCAACCAGCGCGAAAGCTTCGGACTTTTCGACGAGCAAGGCGAAGCGGTCGGGCCGGCGACGCTCTGGCTCGATGAGCGCGCCCGGCGGAAGGCACGCCGCTTCGGCGAGAGCTTCGGCGCGGCACGCGTCCACGCAATATCCGGCAAGCCGCTGGACGTCATTCCTTGCCTTTACCGCATGATCTGGTTCCGCGAGCAAGAGCCCGAGATTTTTGCCCGGGTGGAGCGGATGGCCGAAGTCCACGGCTATCTGGTCTTTCGCTTGAGCGGCCGGTGGGTGACGTCCACCGCATCCGCGGACCCGATGGGCATACTCGATATGCGCGCTATGGACTGGTCGAACGATATACTGGAGGCAGCGGGCGTTGCCCGGCGCATGATGCCGGATCTGGCGCGGCCCGGCACCGTTCTGGGTCAACTGACTTCGGAAGCGGCCATTTCGACGGGCCTGCGCGAGGGCACGCCGATCGTCGCCGGCGGCGGCGATGGTCAATGCGCCGGCACGGGCGCGGGTGTGTTGCAGCCGCGATGCGCTTACATCAACCTCGGCACGGCGGTCGTCTCCGGCAGCTTCGGCACGGACTACGTCCACGACCAGGCCTTCCGCACCGAAACGGCGGTCGCCGATGATGGCTATATCTACGAGACGTGCCTTCGCGCCGGCACTTTTCTTGTCGACTGGATGGCGCGCCAGATGCTTGGCGTCGATCTGCATGGCGCAAATGATGCCCTGGAGGCGCTCGAGGCCGAAGCCGCTACCAGCCCGATCGGCGCAGGCGGCATAATGCTCCTGCCCTACTGGCAGGGCGTCATGGACCCACACTGGGATAGTGCGGCCCGTGGTGTGATTGCCGGGCTTTCGGGCTCGAGCCGCCGCGGCGACATCTATCGCGCCGTGCTGGAAGGCATAGCGCTGCATCAGGCCGCGACAAGTCAGCGGGCGGCTGCGGCTGCCGCCCAGACCATCGACCAGTTCATAGCGATCGGCGGAGGAGCGAAGTCCGACCTGTGGATGCAAATTCTGGCGGATGCACTCGATCGTCCCATAAAGCGTTCGACGACCGTCGAAGCCTCCTCGCTTGGGGCGGCGATGGCGGCGGCAAAGGGGGTGGGCTGGTTTTCCACCATCGCCGAAGCGTCGCTCGCAATGGCCAGCGAGCCGGCCAAAACCTTCGAACCGGACACGAAACGGGCCGCGCTTTACGCCGAACTTCTTGCGATCCATGCCGATCTTTGGCCAACGCTTTCAGCCTGGAACCAGCGCCTCGCGGCCTTCATGGAGGCCGATCATGGCTGAAACGACCAACTGGAACGGCTTGATCGAGGACGTTGTCGCGGGACGCTGGACAGATCCCAAGACCGGCGCGGCAGCGGACCTGCCGTTCCAGACGATCGAACTGCTGGAGACGACGGAGGGCCGCGAGGCGGATCTCGTTGCGCCCCTGGCGCTAGGCAGCCGCATCGCTGTTGTGTCGGATATCAACACCGTCGATGTGATGGGCACGCGCGTCGCGAAGGCGCTGCGTGCCATCGCCGACATCGATGAAATCGTGCTGCCTGACGGCCTCGACTGCGATGAGGCAATGATCCAGATGGTCAGGGAGAAGACGCGTCACGCCGACGGGGTCGTGGCCGTCGGGTCGGGCGTCCTCAACGACGGCTGCAAGCATGCAACCTTTCTCGACGAGCGGCCCTATGCCGTCTTCGGCACGGCCGCCTCGATGAATGGCTACGGCGCCTCGACAGCGTCGGTGACCTTGGCCTCCGGGCTCAAGATCTCGCTGCCCTCGCATGCTCCGCGGGGCATCTTCCTGGACCTTGGCGTGTCGGCCGCAGCGCCCGCCTGGCTCAGCGCTGCCGGGCTTGGCGACAGCCTCTGCCGCTCCACGGCCCAGATCGACTGGTGGGCTTCGCATCGGCTGTTCGACACTTACTATTCTGAGGTGCCCTACCTGCTGCAGGCGGGCGATGAGGAGCCGATGCTGGCCCATGCGCCTGGCCTTGCCAGGCATGACGTCACCGCTGTCGGGCATCTCCAGCGCGTCCTGACGCTGTGCTCGATGGGCGTGTGCTTTGCCGGCGTTTCCCATCCCGGGTCCATGGGAGAGCACCAGATTTCCCATTGGGTCGACATGTTCGCGGGAGAGCGTCATCCCGGCACCACGCATGGTCAGCAGGTTGGGGTTGCCTCGCTGGTCATGGCGCGTCTGCAAGCACGGCTGCTGGACATGAAAGAGCCGCCGCAGGTGAAGCCGACCGCCATCGACGAAGCGGCGATGCTGGCCCGCTATGGCGCGCAGCTTGGACCACTTTGCATTGCCGAGACGAAGAAGACGGCACTCGACGCCAGCCAGACGGAAATCTTCAACCGCAGGCTTGCGGAAATCTGGCCGGCGCTGCGCCAGGAGGTTCGGCCCATGGCAATGCCGGTCGCCCGCATGGAGGCAGCACTCAAGGCTGCGGGAGGGCCGGTCACCGGCGCGGAACTAGGCCTGCCGCGAGCGCTTTGGCACGACGCCATTCACTATTCGCGGGAAATCCGCGGTCGATGGTCCTTCATCAATCTGGCCGCCGATGCGGGACTCTTGGAAGAGTTTCTGGAGAGCGAATGGTGAGAGCGCATCCGATCGCCAATACGCATAGCGAAAATGCGATCCAACCGGCAAGGGCAATCGAAGGGTAGCAATTTATGGCGTCCGTCACGATCAGCAACATAAAGAAGGACTATGGCGCTCTCTCGATTATCGATGGACTCGATCTCTCGATCGAGGATGGCCAGTTCGTCGTTCTGTTGGGGCCGTCCGGCTGCGGCAAGTCCACGCTGTTACGCATGATAGCCGGTCTCGAGCCCATCACATCCGGTGATATCGCCATAGGCGACAGGGTCGTCAACACGCTCCATCCCAAAGACCGCAATATCGCGATGGTCTTCCAGAATTACGCGCTTTATGCGCACATGACCGTCTTCGACAACATGGCCTTTTCCATGCAGTTGAAGAAACGCCCAACCGAAGAAATCAAACAGAAGGTCGGATGGGCGGCGGCGATCCTCAATCTGACCCCCTATCTGGAACGGTACCCTCGCCAGCTTTCGGGCGGTCAGCGGCAGCGCGTCGCCATGGGCCGCGCCATCGTGCGGGACCCAACTGTGTTCCTGTTCGACGAACCGCTGTCCAATCTCGATGCCAAGCTGCGGGTGCAGATGCGCACCGAAATCAAGGAACTCCACCAGCGGCTGAAGACCACCACCGTCTATGTCACGCATGACCAGATCGAGGCCATGACCATGGCCGATGTCATCGTCATCATGCGCGACGGCCATATCGAGCAGATCGGGCGCCCGCTCGATGTCTACGATCGCCCGGCAAACCTCTTCGTCGCCTCTTTCATCGGCTCGCCCGCAATGAACATGTTCCATGGCGAGGTGGCTTCCGAGCGCGACGCCTGGGTGGTGCGGACCGACGAGCTATCCCTCCCGCTCCCGCCAGGGGCTGCGGTCCGGCCCGGCCAAAAGGTGATCTACGGCATTCGCCCCGAACATCTTCGACCAGTGGCCGACGGGCGCGGCATTCCGGCGAGGATTACGGTTGTCGAGCCGACTGGCCCCGAAATTCACATCTTTGCCAGCATGGGCAACACCGCGATCTGCTCGGTGCTGCATGACCGCATGGAGCTCTCTCCTGGAGCTGTGATCCATCTGGAGCCGGCGCCTGAGCGAATCCACCTGTTCGACCAAGGTAGCGGCGAGCGGCTGGACAAGGGAAGAAGTTGAATGGCGCGGATCATCACCCTCGGCGCCGGCGTCATGGGCTCTGCCATGACGCTTCCGGCCGCTCACGCTGGTAACCGCATCACTCTTGTCGGGACCCATCTCGATGAGGAGATCGTCGGCTCGGTGGCCAGCACAAGTCATCACCCACGCCTCAACATCACTCTGCCTGATGTGGTAACCGCCTGTTCCTGGACCGAATTCGGGGCGGCGATGAACGATGGACCCGATCTGCTTGTACTCGGCGTCTCGTCGGCCGGCATTCCTTGGGCGATCGACCGCATTGCAGAAAGCATCAAGTCGCCCGTGCCGATACTGATGATTACGAAAGGACTTGCAGCAAGCGACGAAGGCGTGGAAATCCTGCCACATCTGCTTGCCCGCGAGATCGAGCAACGCACTGGCTTCTCGGTCCCTGTGATGGCCGTCGGCGGACCGTGCATTGCCGGCGAACTGGCGGCACAGCGCGACACCTCTGTGATCGTGGCCGGGCACGATCCCGACCAGGTCGCCGCGGCGTCCCGCATTCTGCGCGCGCCCTTCTATCATACGCGATCGTCATCCGATCTCGTCGGCGTCGAGATCTGCGCCGCTTTCAAGAATTTCTACACACTCGCCGTTGGTGCTCCCGTCGGGCTGCTCGAGCGCGACGGCAAGGCGCCCAATGGCGCACTCATGCACAACCTAGCCTCGTCACTTTTCTCGCAGTCCCTCGCAGAGATGGCGATTCTGGTCGAAGCTCTGGGTGGAAAGGTCGAAACAGTGCTGGGGCTGGCCGGCTCCGGCGATCTTTATGTGACCTGCCAGGCGGGCCGTAACGGTCGCATGGGGCGCCTGCTCGGCCGCGGCCTGCCTTATTCCGTGGCGAAGCGCGAACATATGAGTTCGGACACGGTCGAGGGCGCGCAACTGGCGCTGGACCTTGGTCTGACTTTGAAGAATATGATGGCCCGGGGTGTACTTCCCCACGATCGCCTGCCGCTGACGACTGCCATCATCGACGCAATTTGCCATGATGCTCCGCTGGTTTTGTCCTTCGACCGCTATCATCGAGGCTAGCGGAGCCGGGAAACTCGATTGATGCCTCATATCCATGAGCACATGGCTCCGCCGAGCCCGCTCTGGACCCGCTGCCGCGGAGTGGACAGGATGATCTGATGGAGAAACCAGCACGAAAGAAACGCGACGGCCGCCATGCCGTAACGAGTTCCGTCACGTCCGATCGCGAGGAAGGGCTGCTCGTGCGCGCCGCCTGGCTTGCTTATGTCGGTGACCTCACCCAGGCGCAAATCGCCAAGTCTCTTGGCCTGACACGCCTTCGCGTCAACCGGATGCTGGCGCATGCCCGTCAGCGGGGGATCGTTCAGATTCGCATCAATTCCAAGGTGGCGAACTGCATCGAGCTGGAGAACCGGCTGCGGGACGCCTATGGCGTTTCCGACCCAATCGTGGTTCCGACACCGCCTGATCCTGCCCTGGTGCCACAGGTCATCGCAGCCGCTGCCGGTGAAGCCCTGTCGCATAGAATCCGTGACGGGATATCGGTGGGCGTGGGATGGGGACGGACGCTCCAGCTTAGTCTGCGGTCAGTGACCGTACGCCCCGTCAGAGGGATGTCGGTCGTTTCCCTGCTCGGCGGGCTCACGCGTGGATCGGCGATCAACATCTATGAAATCGCGTCGCGGCTCGCGGCGCTTTTCGATGCGGAATGCTTCTACATCGCGGCACCGGTGTTCACGGATACGGAGGCCACGCGCGATCTGCTTATGCGCCAGTCCATTCTGGAAGACGCCTTCACCCATGCCCGCGACGTTGACGCCGCTTTCGTTTCGGTGGGCGCGGTGCACAAGGACGCCACCATCTTTCGGATCGGACTGGTAGGAGACGATGATCTCAGATCGCTCCGCGAAGCCGGGGCGGTCGGCGATATTTGCGGCCACTGGATCGGCGCCGACGGACAACTCGTCGATCACCCGCTAAACAGCCGTGTCATCGGCCTCGCCCCCGAACATCTGCGCGACGTCGACACTGTGATCCTGCCCTCCGGCGGCCTCGACAAGGTTCCGGTCCTGCGCGCCGTGTTGCGTCTGGGAGTGGTCGATGTGCTGATCACCGACGAGAAAACCGCTGAGGCGATCCTTGCGGAAAAGCCGTAGCGCAGACGGGTCGCGGCGAGGAATTGTCTCGCACCTGAATGGTGCCAAGCTGGGCCGCGCGAGCAGTGCCTGCGCAGAAAGGATACACTCACTACCTATTAGCGCCGATACGCATCGCGTCATCTGCCGGAAGACCATTGCCACGGATCGCCTTGAAGACGGGACGCTGACGGTCAATCTGGGGCCGGTGGTCGCGGCCGACTTCGACTAGGTCCTGCGTGTCGAGAGTATCGCGCGCCAAGGCGCAAGCCTCGCCCGGCGAAAAACGCGCCTGAGCATAGGCAGCATGTCGCCCGTTGAAGTGCAAGGTGCCGGTCAGTGATATTTCGATCGGCGCACCCCATATGAGCGGAAAGAGTGTCGTAAGGATTTGCCTATGTTGATTTCGCGTTCGGGACGGTTTGCAGTTTTGCTCGTAGGGTTGTTCCTGGCGTTTTTCATGGTCGCTGTGGATCATGCCGATGCGCGCCGAGGCGGCAGCTTTGGCAGCCGCGGCACGCGCACTTTCCAGTCGATCCCGCCGACCAGAACGGCACCACAGCCGGCCGCACCGGTCGAGCGTTCGATGACGCCCAATACCGCAACCAACAATGCGGCCCGCCAGCCGCAGGCATTCCAGCGCCCAGGCGTCTTCAACGGCCTCAGCGGGCCGATGATGCGGGGGCTGCTTCTCGGTGGTTTGATCGGCGTTCTTTTGGGCCATGGTTTCGGCGGCTTGGCCGGCATGTTGGGTCTTCTGCTTCAAGTACTGCTGATCGGCGGCGTGATCATGCTGGCCATCCGCTTTTTCCGCTCGCAATCGGCGTACAATCCAGCGCCCACTACGGCTCGTGCCTCGGGGGGCACAGGGAGTTTTGGGCGAAACGCAGCAGCCCGACCCGAGCCGAGCAACGCCACAGCTTTCCCTATTCCAGGCATCGGGTCAGGATTTGGCGGAACGAGCCAAGCCACCGCTTCCGATGAGATCACACTCACCAAAACCGACCTCGACACGTTCCAGCAACGGCTGACGGAAGTTCAGGAAGCATTCGGGCGCGAGGACCATGCCGCCTTGCGCCGGTTGGCAACGCCAGAAATGGTCTCCTATCTGTTCGAGGAACTTGCCGATAACGCCAAAAAGGGCCTCAGGGACGAGGTATCGGATGTGGGCCTGCTGGAGGCCGATATTGCGGAAAGTTGGCGGGAGGGTGATCGCAACTTCGCGACGGCTGCTTTGCGATATGAATCTCGCGACGTGACCCGCGATCGCATAAGCGGCAAGATCGTTGAGGGCCAGGCCGATCAGCCGACGGAGACGACCGAACTGTGGACCTTCATGCGCCAGAACGGCGGGGACTGGAAGCTCGCCGCGATCCAGCAGCCTGGCTGATTTGCTTGCCGTGATTAAAATGTCTGCCCAGAGGTTGTTCAGGTTTCGTGCTACCACTCGAAGGCCAGCGCCCTTTCCGCGCGCTTGATCTTGTCTTGGTCTTCAATCCGTCCCGGACTGATGCGGTAGCTCAGCAGGGCGCGCCGGCGTCGCCTTGGGCGGGTCTGTCAATCGATTCTTCAGCACATCAATGAGGCTTACGGTGATGGCGATCACCGCGGGGCCGAGAACAAGGCCGGATGCTCCGAACAAGACAATGCCGCCGACCGAGCCGATAAAGGCCACCACGGTGTGGAGGCGCAACCTGTTCCCGACAAGCATCGGATAGAGCAGATTGTCGATGCCACCGACAATGACGCCGCCCCAGACGGTCAATATCGCCGCGCTGGCCCAAGCCCCCTCCAGAGCGAGATAGACCGCCGCGGGCACCCAGATCACGAATGCCCCGAGCACAGGCACGATGGCAAGAAGTCCCATGACAAGGCCCCAAAATACCGGCGTGGGCAGACCGAGCCACCAGAACATCAGGCCACCTAATGTTCCCTGGACGGCGGCGACGAACACGGTGCCGAGCAGTGTCGCATGAACGGTCTCTGCAAAGCGGGACAAGATGTGCGCTGTCTCGGGAGCGCGCAGGGGCGAAAGCCCCGCGACGGCTTGCAGGCCGTGTTGGCGATCCCGCAGAAAATAGAACAGCAGATAAAATGTCAGGCCGAACATCGCGACCTGATAGATGGACCCACGCAACAGCGATGTGCTTTGTCCCGTCAGCCATTGTACGAATGCGGCGACCGAACCGGCCGGATCGAATTGGTTCTCAATCCATTGGGCAATGGTCGAAAGCGTGGGATAGTCAGACATGAAGCCGTCTGCGTCCCAACCACGGACGACCTCCTCCAGATAATTGGCTCCGTTTACCGCTTCGCGAACGAGCTGTTGGGCGACGAGTACCAGCGGCAGGCCGACGGCAATCGCAGCAACGCTTACAGATATCAATGCGGCCAGGTTTCGATTCCCGACCCGTCTCTCAACCCATCGATGAGCCGGAGCCAGGATGATTGCCAGGACGAGCGCCCAGGTCAGTGCCGGCAAAAAAGGCCACGCCAGCAGATAGCAGACATATAGACCGATCACCGCCGCTGCGAGGACGCCGAGCAGTCTCAATTGTTTCACGTCGGGTATCTGTTTCAGATCAGGCAACCTTTCGCTGTCTCGCAAGCCCAGCGAGCCTAATTGGTTTCTTGAAAAAAGGGCAGCGTCGGCCGCGGCGCCCTGCGGTCAAGCTGCAAGGAGCGCTTGGCGTGATCACCGAGGCGGGTCAGCTCAAAGGATTGACGATGAAAATCGGCTTTCGCGCTGACGCCGGCGTTGATGAGCGCGCCACCAGGTGCATTGGGAATTTCTCGCCTTAAGGAGCCACGATCCGGCCGAGATGACGAGGAATATTGCCGGACTGAGGCCCAGCCATGCAAAAGGGAAGAACAGCCCCTGCCCTGCTTACCGGCGTTCCAGAGGCTTCAGAACTCTGCACGTATAATGTCTCGGCAAGCCAGAGCAGCTTCTTCAGTCAGAGATGCGGTTTGCGAAACGCCTGCGCCGGTCGGGCAACCTTGCTCCAGCCGTTCAGCGGGCTGATCCGGTCTCATGACTCACTGCTTCAAGATCAATGTCTGTACCAGATTGCGCTGAAAGACGCCGATAGAAGGCCGAAGCAGGCTCACGACCGGCCTCGCGGAGGTCGTAGAATTCGAGCGCGCGCTCGACCACATCCGTAATCGTGCGGTTTTCACGGCGAGCCAGCCGGCGCGCAAGATCACGCGCCTTGCCCCTACGGACTGAGAGCTGTGGATCGGCCATATCGGATCCCTTCGCGGCATTATTTAGACCGACTTCATTTAGACCCACTTCGCTTGCCAGCAAAGATGGCTGGTGTTGGCCTGCTGCCGCACGAGCGATTAACGCCACAGCTGAGGAAGGAGCCGCCATAATATTCGCGCTCCTATTCGAAGGAATAGGTAAACCCTTGGCCTGAGGCGCCAACCGTGACCTTTGTCATCTTTTCACCAGCGAGCGACCGGTTCAGCACGCCGCGGCTCAACTCCGGGAGGAGCGTGTTGGTCAGAATTGCGTCAATCATCCTGCCGCCCGATTCAATTTCCGTGCAGCGGGTCTTGACCAGATCCATGACACCGTCGCCGATTACCAATTCCGCGTCGTTGGTTGCACGCAGCCGGCGAGCAATCCTAGCAAATTGATGACGGGTGATCGCTTCGATCATCGAATCGGAAAGCGGAAAGTAAGGGATGGTCACCACCCGGCCGAGAAAGGCCGCTGGGAAGACCTTCAGCAACGGGCTGCGTAACGCAGTGTCCAGTTCGTCGAGCCCTGCCCGTACCGCGCCATTCCTTGTCCGGTCCATGATGACTTCGGAGCCGACATTCGACGTGAGAAGGATCAGCGTGTTCTTGAAATCGATCCGTCGACCTTCACTGTCGTCCATCATCCCTTTATCGAAGACCTGGAAGAAGATTTCGTGCACGTCCGGATGCGCCTTCTCGACTTCGTCGAGCAGGATCACCGAATAGGGCTTGCGCCGTACCGCCTCGGTGAGAATTCCGCCTTTGCCATAGCCGACATATCCGGGCGGCGCGCCCTTCAAGGTAGAGACCGTATGCGCCTCCTGGAATTCGGACATGTTGATCGAGATCAGGTTCTGCTCTCCGCCGTAAAGCGTTTCGGCCAGTGCCAAAGCGGTTTCGGTCTTGCCGACGCCCGAGGGGCCGCAAAGCAGGAATACACCCACTGGCTTTTCCGGAGCGCCGAGACCGGCGCGGCTGGTCTGCACGCGCTTGGCGATCATCTCCATGGCGTGATCCTGTCCGACAACGCGCTCGGACAGAGTGACCGCGAGCCGCAGCGCCTTCTCCGTCTGACTCGACAGCATCCGCCCCGTCGGGATGCCCGTCCAGTCCTGAACCACGGCCGCCACGGCGTTGCGGTCGACCGATGGCAGGATCAGCGGTGTTTCGCCTTGCGCCTCGGCCAGTTCGCTCATCAGTTCGCGCAGCCGAGCGAGATCGGCAGCCGGATCGGGAGGCGGAGGACCACCTGCCGCCGGAACCTTCGTCCCGGCATTGGACAGTTCGGTCTCCGGCACCTCCCCGCTCTCTGTCTCCGTGGCGGCCTCCTGCCCTTCCACGGCATCGAGCGGCACGCCGTCGCCGCGGAGCCTGGCACGCAATTCGAGTATCTCGGCCACCAGCGCCTTTTCGCGCTCCCAGCGCTGCTGCGCGGCTGCGAGCGTGCGTTCGGTCTCGGCAAGCCCGGCCTCGACTCGTGCCTGTCGCTCGGCCACTTCGATGCCGATTGCAGCCTCGCGGCCGATAATGCCGCGCTCGACCTCCAGCGCCTGGCGGCGGCGCATGATGTCCTCGACCTCGGCCGGCGTGGCGTGCTGCGATACCGCGACACGCGCGCAGGCGGTGTCGAGAAGGCTGACCGCCTTGTCCGGCAGCTGCCGCGCCGGGATGTAGCGATGTGACAGGCCGACCGCCGCGTCGATCGCCTCATCCAATATCTGAACCTTGTGGTGCTGTTCGAGGACGCCGGCCACGCCGCGCAACATGAGGATGGCTACCGGTTCCGAAGGCTCGTCGATCTTTACCACCTGGAAGCGGCGGGTCAGTGCCGGGTCTTTCTCGATGTGCTGCTTGTATTCCGCCCAGGTCGTGGCCGCTATCGTGCGAAGCTCGCCGCGTGCCAGCGCCGGCTTGAGCAGATTGGCAGCGTCGCCGGTTCCGGCAGCACCACCGGCGCCGATCAGGGTGTGGGCCTCATCGATGAAGAGGATGACCGGCGCTTCAGAGGATTGGACTTCGTCGATTACGGCCTTCAGCCGTTTTTCGAATTCACCCTTTACGCTAGCGCCTGCCTGCATCAATCCGACGTCGAGCATGCGCACGCTCACTCCCTGCAGTGGGGGCGGCACATCGCCTTTGGCGATGCGCAGAGCAAAACCCTCCACGACTGCAGTCTTGCCGACGCCCGCCTCGCCGGTCAGGATCGGATTGTTCTGCCGGCGTCGCATCAATATGTCGACAATCTGCCTGATCTCCGGATCGCGGCCGACGACCGGGTCGATCTTTCCATCGCGGGCGCGCTGGGTCAGGTCGGTGGCGTATTTGGCCAGTGCCGAATCCCCGCCCGGAGCCCGCCGCGGCGCCTCTGTCGCGGTGACCGTTGGCGCAGCGCCGGCTTCGAGTGAGCCCTCCGTGACATCGGCGAAGCGCGCCACGACGGCGTCGGCGTCGATCTTGTCGAACTCGCCGCTGATCTTCGACAGCAGGCCTTCCAGCACCGGTGTCTTCAGGCAAGCAAGCAGAACATGTGCGCTGCGGACCTCCTCCAGTCCGAATTCCAGTGTTGCCAGATTCCAGGCCTCCTGGATGGCGTGGAAGATATGGTCGGAAAACTCTTCGATCGAAGTTGCGCCATAAGGCAGCTTGTCCACCGCGCGCGTCATATCGGCCGCGAGCCGGCTCGCATCCACTCCCGCATCGGCGATCATCATCTGCACATCCGAGCGGTCGGAGAGCACAAGTTGTTCGATGAAGTGGACGAGTTCGACGTAGGGGTTGCCGCGCAGCTTGGCGCTGTCTGCCGCAGCCTTGAAGGCCCGCAAGCCTACAGGATTGAGCTTGCCGACCAGTTCCTTGCGCTTGAAGCTCTGCGATGACCGGCGCTGTTCCATCGAACGTGCTCCTGCATTCTGCAAGTTGATAACCTGCCACATAAGCAGCCGCTTGACAAAGTCGGTGATGAACGAAGGCTTTGGTGCCCGATTTCGCCGGGTCCTGCCATTTGTGAAAGGTCTCGCCTCACCGACTACAAACAACCACGCGACCGGCAGGCCCGATGCGATGGCGTTCAGATGCTGAGTTCGGCAGTTACGCCAGCGATTTCAGCACTCAAGAGTCGGCTAAGTTAGCTTTCGTTAATTTTTCAGCGATCGCTGAATTGTGGTGAGGTGCAGCCGTGTGATAACGTAAGGGCAGGCATGGCCTCAGGGCCAGTCACTGGGGGATCGGTGTGATAGATATCGCACTCTGGCTTGCTCCGCTCGACGGTGAAAATCCGTCCGGCGAAGATTTGCGCAACGATCCGATGTTTCATGAACTGGAGCGCCTGACAGAGCCTCAGGTCAAGGTTGTCCATGATGGCAACAACAAGCCAGTCTCGCAAAGCACCATTCCCGTCGACTGGCCAGCAGTACTCACCAAGGCCGAGGAATTGCGCGCGCGTGGCCGCGACCTGCGCCTGATTGTCATTGTCACACGCGCACTGGCCAACGAGCAGGGACTGGCCGGGTTGGCGCAGGGTCTGACGCTTATTGGGCGGACATTCGACCAGCATTGGGAAACCATGCACCCGTCGCTGCGGCCCAACACGCCGCCTCGCGAAGCGGCCTTGCGCCGCATCAACGCGCTGCTCGACGTTCAAAATGGTCAGGACGGGCTGCTGGCCAACCTGCGGCAAATGACTTTCTTTGCGCCACGCTCGATCGGGCCGATCAGCGGACGCGACCTGGAACAAGCTGCGCTCGACGATCGTGTCATGCTGCAAGAAGCAGCGTCAGGGTTGAATGCGGCCGAAAAAGCAGCGCTTGTCAGTGCGCACGGACAACTGTTGAACCGGGTCCGTGCCGGGTGCGCGGCACAGGCGGACCAAGCCAATGAGGAAATGCATTCGCTCATTACCAATGCGCGGGCAGCGGTCGCGGCACTGGAAGCCGTCGAGACAGCCCTCAACGCTCACCTTGAGGGCAGCGGCGGCACCACTATCCCGGAATTGAAACGGTTCCTGCAGCGTTTGCTAACAACCCTCGAGCGCAACTCGGCTGCCGGCGCGATGGCAAATGGCCCAGTAAAGCCGTCCGCTTCGCCTGCAGAACCGGTAATGCCTGCCCGAAACGGTCATGGAGCCGATACTATGGCAAGTGTGGCTAGCTACGCTGACTCGAGCACCGCACTTCCCGACCGGATTACTTCGCGCGACGACGTGGTGAAATGCCTGGACCTCGTGGTCGCCTTTTATGACCGCACCGAACCGTCCAGTCCAATTCCGCACCTCGCCCGCCGTGTACGCCGGATGGTGCATATGGATTTTGTTGAACTGATGGAAGATCTCGCCCCGTCGGGATTGAAGGAATTCCGGCTTCTTGCCGGCGTTCCCGATGCCAAGAAGACGGTCCAGAAGGATGAAAGGTAGCAAGCCATGCCAGCCGAAAGCAAAGCGAAGGTCATCGAACGCAATCGAGCGCCGCGGGTGCAGATCGCCTATGATGTGGAAACCTACGGCAGTCCGACGACAATCGAACTGCCGTTCGTCATGGCCGTGATGGCCGACCTTTCGGGCGCTTCGCAGACCAAGGAAGCGATGAAGTCGGTGCTGGACCGCTCCTTTGTCGAAACCGACGCGAACCGGTTCCCACGTTTCATGGAAGCGCTCGGACCGCGCGTGAAAGCCCGCGTGAAGAATACGCTGCCCCAGGCTGAGGGCGCCGAGCGCGACGAGGAACTGGCGCTTGATCTTACCTTCACCAAGATGGGCGATTTCGCACCAGACAAGATCGCCGAGCAAGTTCCGCAATTGGCCGAAATCCTCAAAATGCGTCGCCAGCTCGAGGAACTTCTCGGCTTCATGGACGGTCGCGTCGACGCCGAAAAGCGCATTGCGCAACTTCTCAATAACGAGCCGCTTCTTGGCAGGATCGCCAGCCAGGCACTGGCCGACGACGATAAGGCAGGGGAATGACCATGGCCGAACAGCAAAAGACTGCCGCCGTCACCGCCGCGGCCGAAGCCATCGACCTTGGCGAATTCAGCGACCTCCTCGAGAAGGATTTCAAGGTCAAGAAAGACGACAGCGAGAAGCTGCAGCAGCTCGTGCGCAATCTCGCGCTTGCGGCGCAATCGCGGTCCGATACCACCACCATCTCGTCCAATGCGATCAAGTCGATCAAGTCGCTGATCGCCGGGATCGACAAGATGCTGTCGGAACAGGTCAATGAGATCCTGCACGCGCCGGAAGTGCGCGAAATCGAGGGCACATGGCGCGGCCTGTGGTATCTCGTCAACAATACCGAGACGGATCAGAAGCTGAAGATCCGGGTGATGAACATTTCCAAGCAGCAGCTGGCCGACACGCTCGAAGATTATGAGGGCCAGATGTGGGATCAGAGCCCGATCTTCAAGAAACTCTATACGGACGAGTATTCGATGCTTGGCGGCGAGCCTATCGGCTGTGTGATTGGCGCCTACGAATTCTCCAACCACCCGCGCGATGTCGGTCTTTTGCGCAACATCTCCGGGATCTGCGCCTCTGCACACACGCCGTTCATCGCAGCTGCCTCGCCGCGCCTGTTCCGTATGGACAGCTGGCAGGAATTGCCGAACCCGCAAGACCTGCAGCAGATCGTCTCAAACCCGGCCTATGCCTCGTGGCAGTCACTGCGCGAGAGCGAAGACGCGCGCTACATCGGCCTGACCATGCCTCGCGTTCTGGCAAGGCTGCCGTATGGGACAGATACCGTTCCGGTGAAGAGCTTCACCTTCGAGGAGGAAGTGCAGGGCGATCACAACAAATATGTCTGGATGAATGCAGCCTTCCCGATGGGCGTGAATATCAACCGCAGCCACAAGCTCTATGGCTGGGGCACGCAGATCCGCGGCGTCGAAAATGGCGGCACGGTCCTCAACCTGCCGGTGCACAGCTTCCCGACCGATGATGGCTCCATAGCGATGAAATGTCCAACGGAGGTCGCCATCGACGACCGGCGCGAGGCGGAGCTGGCCAAGCTCGGCCTGATGCCCATCCTGCATCGAAAGAACACCGATCTCGCCGCCTTTATTGGCGCCCATTCGCTGCAGGACGACGAGACAAGGGCGGGACGGCTGGTCGACCCCGATGCGCAGGCCAACGAGCGGCTGAGCGCCAACCTGCCCTACCTTTTCCCGGTCTCGCGCTTTGCCCACTACCTCAAGGCGATCGCGCGCGACAAGGTCGGTTCGTTCAAGGAGCGCTCCGACATGCAGATCTGGCTGACCGAATGGATCAACCGGTATGTGCTGGCCAACCCGGCCTTTGCCGACGACAAGGCGCGCGCCAAGCGCCCGCTCGCCGCCGCCGAGGTTCAGGTGGACAGCGTGGAAGGGCGCCCCGGCTACTACAATGCCCGCTTCTATCTGCGCCCGCATTATCAGCTGGAGGGTATCAATGCCTCGCTCCGACTGGTTTCGGAACTTCCGTCGGTAAAGACTTGATTTTGCAGCAACAACATCTTGCTTTTTTTTGAAAGCGGTGGAGAAAGACAATGCCCACAAATACGAAGATTGATGGCTTTCTAAAGGTTCCGGATATCAAGGGTCCAAGCACTCGAGATGGCCATGAGGATGAAATCGAAATCCATGGCGTCGATTACAAGATGATCGCACCCTATGATCCAAATTCGCTCTCGCGTCGCGGTCGTGTGTCCTTGGGTATGATCAAGTTCACCAAGCACTATGACAAGGCTTCGCCCTACCTGAAAAAGGCGCTGTTCGAAAACAAGGCCCTGGACGAAGTCGTGTTTTCGGCACGGCGGACCATTGATGGCGAGACCAAGGATTACCTGGTCGTCACACTCACCGACGCCTCGATCATGGAATACGACATGTCGCAGGCCGAGGATGAGGAGGACCTGATCGAGGAAGAGGTCAGCTTTGCCTACAAGAAGATAAAGTTCGTCTACGACGACAACGACGAAATCGAAATGGATGTCTATGTCGGCAAGTGAGGCCCGGCGGCCCGGCGCGGACAAGTCGCTGGGTAGCGGCAGTTCGCGAGCAAAGCGCGAAGCAGTCCAGCCCTCTCTATGGGACCGCCTCGTAAACGATCTGCCGGGTATGACTTCCGAGATAGACGGGCTGCGCCAGGCCTTGCAGGACGAGCTTGGCGCGGAGCGGCTGGACAATCTGGTTGCGGCCAGTGCGCGGCTCATCGACGCGGACGCGGAGTTGACGGCCGACCAGAAGCGGCGTCTGCATCGCCTGGCCTTTCAGAGCCAGCACCGCGCTGAAATCGAAAGCCGCGGCGTGGTGGTGTCGGCTCGTGTGCTCAAGGAAGCCGTGCGGCGCGACGTCGAGGCCTTGTTCAATACCGAGCGCTTCGAGGCCATTCCGCTTCTTTCCGATCTTGAAAGCGAGCAGGCCGGGGACAACCCCCCGGGGCTCGCTGATTTTCCGGAGGTGCGTCGCAGCGTCGTCAATTACGGCGTGCCTTCCTTCTCGGGCCGTTCCTCCCGCGACTTTGATCGCGAGGCCCTTGCGCGCGAGATCCGCTCGGTGCTTGCCACCTTCGAGCCGCGTCTCAAGGACAGTGCAACAAAAGTTACGGTAACCCTTGGCGACAAAACCGTGGGCCTGAAGATCGAGATAGATGCGGTGTTGATCATGACGCCGACGCCCGAACGCATGCGCCTGCGCACCACGATCAATCTCGATAACGGCTTGGCTCGGACCGAATTTAGGGAAGCCTGAGATGGACCGGGTCTTCGTAGAATATTACGAGGAGGAACTGACCCATATCCGTGCGCTCGCGGCAGAATTTGCCGACATGCATCCGGCGGTGGCGCGCAACCTTTCACTCGATACGGTCCCCTGTCCGGACCCCTACGTCGAGCGGCTGCTTGACGGCGTTGCTTTCTTGGCCGCGCGGACCCGGCTCAAGGTCGATGCGGAACGCTCGCGTTTCTCGCGCGCCGTCCTTGATGTTCTCTATCCCGATCTTGTCACGCCGGCGCCGGCAACGGCCATGGTGGTGCTCAAACCCGGCCAGCAGGTCCAGACAATGATTGGGGGTCATGTCGTCAAGCGCAATACGCGTCTGGTTTCCAGCCTCCAGCCTGGCCTGTCGACGCGTTCCACGTTCACCACCGCCCAGGACATGACGCTGTGGCCGATTGCGATCACGTCGGTCGGCTATTTTCAGGATCGCAGCGCCTTGGCGGCAGCCGGCATCACGCGGATCGGCGGTGTGGATGGCGAGGCGGCGCTTCGCATCACGCTGGCTCGTACCGGAAAAGGCAAGCTCGACGAACTGTCGCTCGACCGGCTTGATCTCTATTTTGCCGCGCGCACCAAGGCACCACTGCTTTTCGACGCGATTTTCGGCGCCTGCTCGGCCGTTGGTACACGACCGGAAGGCAAGGCCAACCCGATATCGGCGTTGCCGGTACCTGAAATGGTCGGCATCAGCGATGACGAGGCGCTGATGCCTCGTACACGTCCGACGTTCGAAGGATACCGTCTTCTGCGCGAATACTTCAT
Organism: Mesorhizobium sp. M0598; assembly: GCF_040320865.1. Classification (NCBI taxonomy): domain Bacteria; kingdom Pseudomonadati; phylum Pseudomonadota; class Alphaproteobacteria; order Hyphomicrobiales; family Phyllobacteriaceae; genus Mesorhizobium; species Mesorhizobium sp. M0598. The sequence continues at coordinate 45,429 of NZ_JAMYQL010000027.1, forward strand.
GATGCCGGAGCGCTTTCACTATGCTCGGATTTCGGGGTTGCAGCCCATTGTGCGCAGATGCACAGCCGAGCTCGAGATCATCTTCATCTTCAGGCGTCCGGTGCCTGAACTTGCCGATCTGACGGCGGCCGATTTTGAACTTTTCGCAACGCCGATCATCAATCTGTTCGAGCGTGAGTGCAACGTCGTCGAGCTCGATCCGCGCAAGACGCGGCAGGTGCTGCATGCCGACCGCACGCGAGCGCGGGACTTCGAAATCTATCGGGTTATCCGCGTCGAGGACGCCGACAGTGAGGGGAGCGACGCCGCAATCCCGGAGCTCTTCAGCCTGGGACAGAACCGCGGCAGCGGTTGGGTTTATTCCACCGAACGGCGCCCACGCCGCCCGACGGAGGAGGAACGGCGCGACGGCCTCACCCGCACTTCATACACGGGCGACGACGTTTTCCTGGCGATTTCACGCCCCGCGGAAAGTCCGCCGAACCGGCCGCTGAAGCGCGTCGACATCGTGGCGCTCTGCACCAACCGCGATCTGCCGATCCTTGACGACAACCCTACCTTGACGCTGGAAGCCGGCGATCCGGTCGAAACAATCCGGCTTCTCGGCGCATTGCGCCCGCCTCGCCCAGCCATCCCCGCAGCGTTGCCGTCGGGCGCGGCGGGTGAATCGCGAGCCGACAATCTCGCCTGGCGGCTTGTATCGCAACTCGCGCTCAACTTCTTAAGCCTTGCAAAGGAAGGTCGCGGCGTCGATCCGCTGCATGCGCTGCTTGAGCTATACGCCGACAGGGGAGACCCGAGCCTCGCCCGCAATGTGCACTCGATCGTGCGCATCGATTCCCGGTCGGTCATCGAACGACTGCAGATCGATGGGCCGATGTGCTTCGGACGAGGCACGGAGGTGACATTGCATGTCGATCAATCGGTCCTGGCGGGGCAGAGCACCTTGCTGCTTTCGGCCCTGCTGGCACGGCTGTTTGCCCGTCATGCCGGAATAAACGGCTTTGTGCGAACCCGCACATGGCTGCTGCAGAAGCAGGAGGATGTGCCATGGCCGATGACGCCCGGCAATCGCTACCTGATCTAAATAAGCCTGGTCGGTCCGAAGAGCTGTCGGATGCGTTCGACTTCTTCGAGCTGTTGCGCCGGCTCGAACGGAGAGGCGGGCTGTTCGGCTATTCCGGCCCGCCGGAGCGCGAACCCTCGCGGCTCGGGCAGCATGTCCGTCTCAGCTTTTCCGCCAAGGACTTGGCAGAATTCCGCGAAGCGACTGACCAAGCGCCCGCTCGGGTTACGGTCGCAAACATTGGTCTGATGGGACCTGAAGGTCCGATGCCCCTGCATTTGACGCGCTGGGTGCTCGATCGCCTGTCGCAACGCTGGTTCACCGGCGCCGATGCGCAGCAGACCAGCGACACGACGTTCATCGACTTCGTCAACATTCTTCAGAACCGCATGATTGCGCTGTATTATAGGGCGTGGGCGGATGCGCATCCGGCGGTTCAGGTCGAGCGCGCGGTCGGTGGGCGCGTTCGCGCCATGCTTGAAGCCATGGCGGGAATAGGGCTTCCCGGCACCCAGAACGCCGATCTGGATGCCGTGAAGCTGCGCCAGGCCGCTTCGCTTGCCAATCAGGTCGACGGCCCTGAGCGGCTGACGCTATTTCTGGCAGAGGCGTTCAAGGTGCCGGTCCAGATCAGGGAGTTCATCGCTGCCTGGATAACCATACCAGCCGCGCTTCAGACCCGCCTTGGCAAAGCCTACGCGGGGCTTGGTCGGGGAGCGACGATCGGTCCGCGCGTCTTCAACCGTCAAAGCAGGCTCGAGCTCCGCGTCGGCCCACTGGGCTATGAGGACTTCAAGGCGTTCCTGCCGGGCGGTCAACGCCTCAAATTGTTGAAGCAAGCCGTTGGCGACATGGTTGGCGAATCGCTCGACGTCGATCTGCGCATCGTGCTGGCGCGCGATGCCGTTCCGCCGCCGCGTATTGGAGCCGTGCAACTCGCCCGGACCGCGTGGCTTGCGCGGCCCGCTGAAAGGGGCGATGCTGACGACATGCGGCTGCGGACATTAGTCGGCTGGCGGCAGGAAGGGGCGGAGGTCGCGGCATGAGTCTGCTGCTGACGCTGGAGCAAGGGCCACGCACCCAGGCGGTACGGCAGGCCCGGCTTGACGAGGGGGAACTGGTGATCGGCCGCAGCGCGGACGCCGGCTGGCAGATCGACGATCCCGACATGTTCGTTTCACGCGCCCATTGCAGGATCACTGGTGGGCGCGACGGATATTTCGTCACCGATACCTCGAGCAGCGGATTGTTCATAGACGACTCCGACAGGCCGCTCGGTGCCGGCAAGTCGACGCGCCTTCGCAATGGAATGCGGCTGAGACTGGGCGACTACATCGTGTATGTCGATCTGCAGACGTCGAGCCCTCAAGCCACATCTGCAGCAGCCGCAGCGTCAGTTCCGGAGCGCTCGCGGCCGGCGTCTCGGGCACCGGTCAGCATCGGCCGGGACGATTTCTTTTCAGCCGCCATGGAAGAAGAGCCGCAGCGGCCACGTCCAGCCGAGCTGCCTAACCCGTTCGAGCAGCCGATCCCGGGTGCGTTTGAACGCGCCAATTCCAGACAGCGAAGCTCGCCTGCTTTCGACGACCCGTTCAGCCTCGATCCGGTTTCAACGCCCCTGTCAAAAAGCGCCGACGCCTACCTGGAACCAGACAGCACCCCCAGCCACGCGGACCCATTCGGCCTCGACCCTATGTCGTCCCCTAAAGGCGCAACGGAGCCCGCGACGGCAAAGCTGCCGGAATTCAATGACGACTTCGGTTTTGGTCCAGCCGCGGCGCCCAGCCCGGGAAGAGATGCGGGCTCGACCGGTCAGCGCGAGCGCGACGCCCACCCACTGCAATCGGGCAATCCCTTGGAAGTGCCCGTGGGAGCGGCAAATGCCCATCCCCCAATGCGGGCAGGCGCAGCCGCCAGCCCCGCCCGCCAGCCGCCTGCGAGGCAGCACGCCGACATGGCGCTTCGCACCGCATTCCTGCGCGGCATGGGCGTCGCGGAAGCCGATTTTCCCGGGCGCGACGCCGTCGCTGAGATGGAAAAGTTCGGCCGCGAATACCGGCTTATGATGGAAGGACTGATGCAGCTGCTGCGCAAGCGTGCCGAAGAAAAGGGAAATGCTCGCGTTGCCCAGACAATGGTCGGAGCCTCCGAGGTCAATCCACTCAAGTTTCTGCCGACCGTCGACGACGCTATCGTGACGCTTATCGCCGAACGCAGCCCCGGATTTCTGGCCGGCGAAGCGGCTATCGCGGATGCGGTTCGCGATCTGGCACAGCATCACGTGCGCGCCTGGCGCGGCGTGCAGGCCGCCTTGCGGCGGATGGTCGACCGTTTTGAGCCGGCAGCCATCGAAGAAGAGCTGAAATCGAGTTCCGCGATCGGCACGCTGTTGTCGGGCGGGCGCGGCGCCAAGCTGTGGGAGCTGTACCAGAAACGCCATCGTGAAATCGCCGAGAGCGCGGAAAAGAGCTTTCTCGGCGAAATCGGCGCCGATTTTCGGGATGCATATGAGGAGGAGTAACACATGATGGATCGACGGGAATTTATCGTTGCCTTGGGTGCGACCGGGCTGCTTACGGCCTGTCAAAGCGCCGGGCCGCCAAAACCGTCGGTCATCACCGTGAAACTGACAGGGGCGGGCGGCATGAACCCTGGACCAGGCGGCGGCGACCGGCCAGTGACGGTGCTGGTCATGCGGCTGCGCAGCACCGGTAAGTTCAACTCCGCCGACTACTTTGCCTTGCAGGGGGATGCCGGCTCGGCACTGGCGGGTGATCTCATCGGATCCGACCAGATTGCCGTCGGGCCTGGAAAAACCGCGACCAAGACCATTACGGTTGAACCGGATGCGGCGGCCCTGGGCTTCGTTGCGCTCATCCGTGAGCCTGGCGGGCGAAACTGGCGGACGACCAAATCGGTTTCGCCCGGATCAAACTTTACGATCAATGTCACACTCGGCAGCGGCGGCATTTCCGCCTGACGGCCAAGGCAAGGGGAGCTCGACTGAGAGAGTAGCCGGATGAGCGATGCAAACAGGGTGCTGTGGTCCGAGGGCCTTTTCCTGCGGACCCAGCATTTCCAGCAGCAGGATCGTTTCTTCGAAGGGACGGTGCGCGGCGCGTTGCGGGCCGGCCAGCTGCATACGTTCGGCTTTCAGCAATTGACCCTGGATAAGGCATTGCTCGATGCCGGCCAGATCTCGATACTGTCTGCACGAGGCATTTTCCCGGACGGAACCCCCTTCTCCATTCCGGATCTGATGGACCAGCCGCGTCCGCTGCCGGTCACCCCGGATACAGGCGCCGGCCCGGTGCTGGTCGCCTTGCCGCTCGAGCCGGCCGGCGGCGTTGGCTTCGATCCGGCGCATGCGCCGCCCAGCGGTGCGCGCTATCATGGACGGATCGTTTCGGTGCGCGATGCCGTCCAGGGCGGTTCAGACCCCGAAGAAATCGAAATCGCCCGGCCGCAATCGCTGTTGCTTGCACCCGGCAAATCGGTCGGCGGCTATACCGCCCTGCCAATAGCCGACATCAAGGCGGTTCGTGCCGATGGCGGCGTTTCGCTGGACGAGACGTTCCTGCCACCGGCATTGGTTACCGGTGCAGTGGCCTGGTACCGGCAACTGCTTCTGGAAGTCGTCACAGGCCTCGACCAGATCGCCGAGGCGCATGGCAAGATGGTCATGGGCGGGCCAGGGCGCAGCGTCGAAGACCTGTTGATGCTCAACCTCGCCAACGCGGCGCGTCCGCGACTGGCCCATATGCTGGCGCAGGATGTCTTCCATCCGGCCGAACTTTACCTCGAACTGGCCGGGCTTGCCGGCTCGATGGCGACCTACGGCTCGAGCGCGCGGCGACTGGGCGAGCTGCCGGCTTACGATCACATGGCGCCCGGCCCACCGTTTTCGGCGCTGGCGGATGCATTGCGCTCACTGATCCTGAGCCTGCGTTACATCGAGCCGAAATCGCGTGCGCTGCCCGTCATGCGCCATTCGACCAATGTTTGGAAAATCCGCATCGACAATCCGAAGCTGCTGGTGGCCAGCCGGATCGTCATCCGGGTCGGTTCGGAACTGTCGGAGGACGCGCTACGCAAGATATTCGTCAACCAGGCGACCGTGGGCTCGGCCGATGAGTTCGAGGGCCTGTGGAAGTCCCGCCTGCCCGGCATCCCGCTGAAACCGCTTCATTCGCAACCGCGCGAGATTCCTTACGACGGCGATCGGCTGTGCCTTGAGCTCGACCAGAAAAGCGAGCACTGGGCATCGCTGCTCGGTGCCCCAGGCTTCGTTATTGGCGTTTCGGGTGTACTGCCGAGCGAACCGCAGGTGGACTGCTATTCGGTGAACAGGTGAAACCATGAGCCGGGATGATCCTTTCGGACTGTCGGAGGATCGCGAACGCACTCGCATCAGGCTGACCGGCACGCCGATGCCGCGACCGATGGCGGCATCCTTGCCGGGCGGGCCGGTTAAACGCTCGCGCACCCACCCGAACGGCCTTGTCAACGCCTTTGCGCCCCTGCTCGAGTTTGCGCCTGAGCTTGAAAGCGCGCTGCCACCAGAGATTCCGGAAGTGTTACGCACACGGCTGCTCGAAGAACTGGTTCGGGCACGCGACACGGCAATGGCGGCGGGGTCATCGATGGAGCGGGCCGATCAGGCAGCATGGGTGGTGGCGGCCTTGCTCGACGATCTGGCCCTGAACACGCCCTGGGGCGGGGCCAGCGCATGGCCGCGTCAGCCGCTTGTGGTCATGTTGCGCGGCGACGTCGACGCCGGCACGCAGTTCTTCACACGGCTCGACGAACTGGAACGCCATCCGAACCGCGATCGCGAATTGCTGGAACTTCAGTATGACTGCCTGGCACTCGGTTTTCGCGGCAAGTATCGCGTGCCCGGCCGGTCGGGCGATCGCTCGCTCAATGCCGTTCGTGTGGCCGCGGCACGTTTCCTGCGCGATGCCGACGCCGAGAATGGACCGCTGTCGCCGAACTGGAAAGGCGTCATCGCATCCGACGAGCCGCAGCGCTTCATCGTTCCGATCTGGGTGATGGCCTTGGCCGCGGCGGTCATCGCCACCGCGACCTATGTCGGGCTCTCGATGGGACTAAGCAGCCAGGCGGTGGAGCTTTCAGCGCTGGTCCGCGCCTTGCCGCCGCCGACCCGTGGCGACATCAGCCGCGTGTCGCCAACGGTCGATGTTCCGCCGCCGGAGAGTGTGGATTTTGCGCTGCTGCCCGAATTTGAGGCCGGGGCGCCGGGCAATCTCAGATCGGCTCTCAGCGGCACGGAGAGCGTTTCACTGGCCAAGCTGGTCATCCAGGCCTCCAACCCCGAACTGTTCCAGTCGTCGCGGCCAACACTGACGGAAGGATTCGAGCCGCTGATCGGCTCGATCGCGAAGGTGATCCTCGCCAATCGTGACCTGATCGGCAACATCACTGTGGTCGGACATACGGACAGCGTTCCTCTGCAAAGAACCAATCCGCTGTCGACCAACCAGCGACTGTCAGAGGCTCGCGCCCAGACCATTGCCGACATGCTGGTACAAAACGGAGTGCCGCAGGAACGCGTCCATTCCGAGGGCCGGGCAGCCACGGATCCAGTGGCCGACGACGGCACGCGCGAGGGCCGGGCCCTAAACCGGCGCGTTGAGGTGCTGGTCGAAAAGAGGCTGTGAGATGTTCATCCTGCGCTTCCTCTGGGCGGTCCTGACATCGCGCTGGCTGTGGACACTGATTGGCATCACGCTGCTTTCCTTGGTGATCTGGGTATTCGGGCCGATCGTCAGGGTCGGAGCCTACGACCCTTTCGCCTCGGACAATGTGCGCATCGTCATCATCGCGCTGCTGGTCATCTTCTGGCTGGTTTGGCTGATCGCTGCCCAGCGTCGCGCGATCCGTGCCAACCGGATGTTCGTCGCCGAAATCGCCGCGCCAGCGGTAGAGAAGCCACTCAGCCCCGGCGAAGAGAATGTCGCAGCCGTCGGTGCCAAGTTCGCCGAGGTCATGGCCGAGTTGAAGCGCCGCAAACTGGGCGGTCGCAAGTTCCTGCGCGAGATGCCCTGGTACGTTATCGTCGGGCCGCCGGCCACCGGCAAGACCACAGCCTTGCGCCAGTCGGGGTTGAATTTTCCGATCGACCTGACCGACGACCTGCAAGGGGTCGGCGGGACGCGCAATTGCGACTGGTTCTTTTCGGAGAGCGCCGTTCTGATCGACACTGCGGGCCGCTATGTCCAACAGGAGAGCCAACCCGATGTCGACGCGGAGGAGTGGCTGGGCTTCCTCGACCTTTTGAAGAAGCACCGGGGCCGTCGCGCGCTCAACGGTGTGATCGTCGCGCTTTCGATCGATGTGCTTTCGGAGGGCGACGACGCCATCAAGGCGCATGGCCGCAAGATCCGCCGTCGGCTGGCCGAGCTCAACGATCGCCTCGAAATCCGCCTTCCGGTCTATCTGATGCTGACCAAAGCCGACCTGATCAAGGGGTTCGAGGCATTCTTCGGCGGTTTGTCGACGGCTGCGCGCGAGCAGGTCTGGGGGACCACGTTCGCACTCGATGCGCATGTCGATGCAAAGACCATCGAGCGGGAAATCGCGACGTTAGCAACCGAGCTCGAGCGACGGCTGGTGCCCCGGCTGGAGGACGAAGACAAGCTTGCTGCCCGCGCCGAAATCTTCAGGTTTCCCGCCCAACTCGCCAGCCTGTCCGAGCCGATCCAGGTACTGATCGAGGCGATGTTTGGCGAAAGCCGGTATGAGGAGGCCGCCTGGCTGCGTGGCCTTTATCTGACGTCGGCGACCCAGGAAGGGGCGCCCATCGACCGGCTGACCGCGGCGCTGTCTGCCTCCTTCGGTCTTCCGCCGCGCCGGGCGTTGGCCGCGCCGCGTGTCGAAAAACGCAGCTTCTTCCTAAAGAATCTGCTTACCGAAGTCATCTTCAAGGAAGCGGGCCTCGGCACCTTCGATCCGCTGGCGCAACGCCGCCGCGCCTGGATCTGGCGTGGCGCGGCCGCCGCATGTGCCGCAGCCGCCCTGCTGGTCAGCGGCCTATTCACCTGGTCCTACTACGACAACCGCAACGCGATCACGGCCCAGGCAAGCCAGTTCGAGGCGCTGCAAACGCCACTGACCTCGGCCGCGGCAAACCCGGCATCGGTAGAACAGCCTGCCATCGATGTCGCCCTCGGTGCGATGGATGAGGTCGCAAATGCCCGCACCCCGCCGCCTGGCGCAGCACAGGATTTGCTGGGGCCATCAGCCTCGGCGGAACTGGTGCGGGCACAGACCGACACTTACGACCATGCTTTGCGTAACGTTCTCGAGCCGCACATGGTGGCGCTGCTCGAAGCGACGATGTGGCGGCAGATCCGCGATCCGGACTTCATGCTTGGCGCGCTGAAGACCTATCGCATGATGACCGGCCTTTCTCAGATGGATCCGGACTTCGCCCAGGGCTGGTGGGTGAACAGTCTGCCCGAATTCGCCGCGGCTGCCCCCTTTCCGACAGCTGACGCCGAAGAGCACCAGCTTGCCGCGATCCGTCGCATGGCGGTTGACGCCAGTTATATCGCCCCGGACCAGGCACTGGTTGCAGAGGCCCTGAAAACCGTCTGCACGATTTCCTTGCCGGCGCGTGCCTACAAGCAGCTGCTGGCCGACCCGGCGGTGGCTGCGCTCAAGGAATGGATTCCTGCCAACTTCGCCGGCCCCAACGGCGCCAAGGTCTTTGCGCGGCGTTCCGACAAGACGCTTCGGGTCGGCATTTCGGGAGCGTTTACCTATGCCGGCTTCCATGACGCCATTCTCGACCGGGTCGAGGATGTCGCCGCCCAGGCAGCACTTGACCGGGCGGTGTTCGCCGGCGGTTGCTCGGAAAATTCCGAAACCTCGGTGTCAGCGCTGTCAGAAGATATTCTGAAGCTTTATTACGACGACTACATCGCGCAATGGGACAGCTTCCTGCGCGACATGAGGCTTGCGCCATTGACCGATCTCAACGTCGCCAGTGAGAACCTCAAGGATCTTTCAAGTGCCGACTCCGCGCTGAAGCGCCTGGTCACCGCGGTGGTCCAGGAGACCGAGCTTACGCGATCCGATGAAGCGCCGGGAAACGACAAGGCAGCGGCGGCAGGTGGCTCGAAACTGCTTGGCAAGCTGGGCAAGCTTGGCAAGATCGTAAAAACCGGAGCAAAGCTTTTGCCGCGCGCCGGCTCCGCCGACGAGGTGGATCTTACCGGCAGTCTGGTGGCCGAGCATTTCAAGCCGCTCAAGGGTGCCATCGCCGAGGTCGACGGCCAGCCGCCGGCGCTCGACGCCGCCATTGTCGCGCTCACCGCACTGTCCAACGTGCTGCAGACGGTGACGGCCAATCCCGATCCTCAGGACGCCATCAAGAAGCAGGGCGGCCTCGCCGAACTGACTGGAGCGGTTGCCAGGCAGGCGCAGATCCTGCCCGACCCAATCGATGATTGGTTGGGCGGTATTGCCGGCGATACCAGCGGCCTGACGCAGAAGGCGGTCACCTCGGAGCTCAATGCCATCTGGCGAGCCGATATCCTGCCGTTCTGCCAGGCAGCACTCAACAACCGCTATCCTTTCAGCCCTGACAGCGCCGTCGACGTCAATGTCCGCGACTTCGCCCGTCTGTTCGGACCGGCAGGGCTGATCGACACCTTCATCAACGACCATCTGATCAGCTATGTCGACACGTCAGCGCAGCCATGGGAATGGCGCGCCGATTTCGGCCTCGACCCGTCGGCACTGGCCGCGTTCGAACAGGCAAGGCGGATCCGCGATGATCTCTTTCCCGGTGGTACAGGCCCGCTGATGAGCTTCACACTCGAGCCGAAGGATTTGTCGCCCAACGTCGCGCGCGTGACGCTCAATCTGGATGGCCAGAACCTCGTCTATTATAACAACGCAACGAGGCCGCAGCCGATGACGTGGCCCGGCAAGGACGGCACGGGCGTCATCTCGCTTGCCTTCCAGCCGATCGATGGCTCGCCCGAGATCTTGCTCAACGAGACCGGCAGCTGGGCGTGGCTGAGAATGTTGCGCAGCGGTCGCTTCACCGGCACCTCGCTGTCGGACGTCTACAGCCTGCGTCTGGGCACCAAAGGCATGTACGCCGATTTCCAACTCAAGGCCGCCAGCGTCGAAAACCCTTACAACCTGCAAATGTTCAAGAAATTCTCATGTCCGCCGCAGATATGATCCTGCCCGGCTTCTACGGCAAAATGCCCGCCACCGGCGATTTCGTCACGCGGCGGTTGCCGGGGGATTTTGTGCACGTCTGGGATCGCTGGCTGGCGCAGCACATCGTGCCGCTGGTGGGCATGGAAACCTGGCCGCGCACCACCGCGCTACGCTTCATGACCGGCCCGGCTTCGTTCGGAGCCGCAGCGGGTATCGTTCTGCAAAGCGCGGACAGGGTCGGCAGGCAATTCCCGTTGAGTGTCGTCGCGCAGCTCGCCGAAGCGCCGCTGGACCTGGCCCATGTCGAAGCATGGTTTGCCTGGATCGAAGAAGCGGCCATCGCCGCCCAACGCGGCGAACTGACGCCCGACGAACTGAACACCGCGTTGCGTGCTCTGCCGGTGCCGCCTGTCGAGCCACGCGAAGAGCTGATCAGCGGCATGGTGATGTGGACCGCCTACTCCGACATTTTCGATATCGATCCGCAATCGCCGCAAGCGACGCTGGAACAGATCCTCGCCGCCAGCTGGGAGACCAGCTGATGCAGATCTGGAACCAGATTGGGTATCCGCATCAATTCACGATGGGCATGGACAAGGCCGGCCATGAGTGGATCGTCGTCGTGGTGAAGGGCACGTTCGATTTTCCCGCGACGCCGGGCGGCCCGGTGCGGAAATCGGCGGAGCAGGTGCCGCTGGTAATGGCCGACACACAGACCGGTGAACCCGGCTATTCCGCCACGCTGTGGGAAACCGATTTTGCCTTCCGCAAACCGCGCTGCGACGTCATCGCCAATGGCTGTGCCTATGCGCCCGGCGGGCGCCCGGCGGAGCGGGTCCCGGTCGGCATAAAAGTCGGCAATTGGTCGAAGCTGTTCGAAGTCGTCGGCACACGCGAATGGCGCGCCATCGGTCCGGTCTTCAGCGCGACCGCGCCGCATCCCTTCCTGAAGCTGCCCATCTCCTATGACGTCGCCTGGGGTGGCGTCGACAGACTGGATCCGGAGGACAAGCTCCCCGCCAGCTATAAATACAACCCGGTCGGAACCGGCTGGTCGCGTGCCCGAAATCAACGGCTGATCCCGGGCCTGCGCCTGCCCAACACCCAAGCGGTCGGCGAAGACATCCGCTCACCCTTCGGCGATTACAAGCCGATGAGTTTTGGGCCGATGGGTCGCGGCTGGCCGGGCCGGATCGAATATGGCGGCACCTATGACGACAACTGGACCGCCAACATCTTTCCATTTCTGCCACCGGACTTCGACGAGCGCTATTTCCAGATGGCACCACCCGACCAGCAGATCGAGCTGCCGAGAGGCGGCGAAGAGGTGGTGCTGGTGAACCTGACGCCTGAGGGGCGGGTGAGCTTTCGCCTGTCGTCAACGGCATTGCCGATGACGTTGTTCAAAGGCAGGCAGAAAGCCTATGAGGCCGACATATTTCCAGACACTGTTCTGCTTGACCCGGAAAAACGCCGCTTTTCGCTGGTCTGGCGTGTGTCGCAGCGGATCGAGCGAACCATCCTTGATTTCAGCGAATGCTGGGTCGGGCCTCCGACCGAATCCATGTTGCGGGCAAGGGCAACCGGCCGGACCTTCATCCGAGCGAGCGGCAGGGCACCACAAGACGAAACGGAGGGAGCATGAGCGTTGACGTCGTTTCGATCGGGATGGCGACGGCCGTGGGCCTAGACGCGCCTTCCGCATGCGCGGCGATGCGCGCCCGGCTCGACGGCTTTCAGGAAACACGCTTTGCCAGCACGCCTGAAGGGTGGCTGACCGGAGCGCCGGTGCCGCTGCCGCGCAACTGGATTGGCGAGAAGCGCCTCGCCCATCTCGCCGCCGGCGCCATCACCGAGGCTTTCGAGAGCGTGCCGCAGGCGCGCGGCCAGACCGCCCTGATCCTGTGCTTGCCCGAGGAGGACCGTCCGGGCAGACCGGTACGGGACAATTCCCGCCTGGTGCGGCGTATCGGCGACATCGTCGAGATCGAGCCCCACCGACGCTCCCGCATTGTCGCGCATGGGCGGCCGTCCGGACACGTTGCCTTCGACCATGCCCGCAAGTTGCTAGCGTCAGGCGAAGCGCCGTATGTTATGATCGCCGGCGTCGACTGTTACCTGACCGCGCCGACGATCGCGCATTATCTGGACAAGCGCCGTTTGCTGACGGCTGACAACCCGAATGGCTTCATTCCGGGCGAGGCCGCCGCCGCGGTTCTATGCACGTTGTCTGGGCGCGGAGGATTCCAGCTCTTCGGGCTTGGGCTCTCGCGCGAAGCGGCGTCAATCTATAACAATAGCGATCTGCCGTTGCGAGCCGATGGCATGACGGCCGCCTATGACGCGGCCTTCCGCGAAACCGGTATCGACATGAGCCGGCTCGGCTACCGCATCTCCGACCTGATCGGCGAGCAATATTACTACAAGCAAACGGCTCTTGCTTCGATCCGGCTTCTGCGTGGCCGTCATGAATTTCAGGACCTGTGGTCGCCGGCCGAATCCCTCGGCAACATCGGCGCCGCCGCCGTGCCGTTGATGGTGGGGATGGCGTGGACGGCCGCGCGGAAAAAATACGCCGCCGGCAATCCGGTTCTGGTTGAGGCATCGTCCGACGAGGGGGCCTGCGGCGCGGCTGTTTTTGCCGACACGACCAGGATGGCAGCATGACGGTCTTCGCGAATGGACTCGAAATAGCTTGCAAGGCGCAGACCAACAATGTGATCGCGGCCTTCCCTTATGTCTGTTTCACGCCGCCACAGACGCCGGCGACGCCTCCCGGCGTGCCGGTTCCGTATCCGACATTCAGCATGGATAGCGACACCGACAGCGGCACCGGCACTGTCAAGATCGGCGGCAAGACGATCACGCAGAAGAACAAATCGTACTACACAAAATGCTCGGGCAACGAGGCCGGCTGCGCACCGAAGAAGAACGTCATCACCTCGGTGAACACCGGCAAGGAATACAACCATGCCTGGTCGGGCAATGTGAAGATGGATGGCGAGCCGGTCAGCCGTTTCTCCGACCTGGGGTCCAACGACCACGCCTCGCCGGCCGCCGGTGGGCCGCCCATGTCCTTGATCTCCACGGCAACGCCGGCGGACTTCACGTGCGACATGCTAGAAATCAAGCCTTACAAGGACCTTGAATGTCCGGAAGGCTACGAGAAGGAGCATACGACGGAAGTGCGGTTCTTTACGGCCGCGGGGGTGCGTGATCTTACGCTCGACTGCTGCAAAGCCTATGACGAACAGGAAGCGCCGTGCATTTGCATGAAAGCAAAATGGGTGGCCGGCGAAGGCGCCAAGGCCAAGGTGGCAGGAATTCCCACCAAGAAGATCCTCGGCAAGAAACGCAAGACGGCGCATTGGGCCAAGACCCAAGAGGCGGCAAAATGGATAAAGGACAATCCCAAGGGCAAGCTTGGAGACTTCAACGACAAATGCGCGAGCGAGACCGTCAAGCACATGAAGGATCCGACGATCCCGAAACAAGTCCATGCAGCTGCCACCGAATGCCTCAAGAATGCCAATGAGGACTATCAAAAGAAGAGCATGAAGAAGACGCAAAAGCAGGTGAAAGACAAGACGAGGTGCGTCGACAGCTGCCCGAAGGCGGCGGACCAGGGTCGTCTTGCAGGCGTCGCGAAAAAACGACTGAAAGCGGCGGCAAAGAAAGCCGGCAAAGATCCGTCGAAAGTTGTCGTCACGGCGTCCGACGTGTGGCCGTCGAGCAAGTCTTGCCCGCCATGATTGCGTAAGCCTGCATCGAGCCGACCGAAACGCTAAGGGTATCCGGACATGATTGGACAGATCAAGATGGACAAGGAAGACCTCGAAGACTTCGTCAACGATGAGGACACCTCCACCGAGTGCCTGCAGGTTGCTCCCATGGGCGACGGCAAGGTCGCGATCCTGTTTCTGCTCAGCGACGATGACTACGAGACGACGGTGTCGGTAATCTTCATCGTCGACAATTTCGAACCCTCGACCGCGCGCGGAGTCCTTTTCACCAGTGAATGGCTCACGTCGCTTTCGGCATCCCCCTCCGGCGAGCTGTTCGCGCTGGAGGCGACCGTATGGATCTGGCGCTATGCTGGCGCCGCTTGGACCCGTGACAGGATTGGCGATCAAAGCATGCGCCAGGTATGGGCCGCGGACCCGGGTGGAGCGATCACAGTCGGCGCGGAAGGAGCGGCATACAGGCAGGTCGGGTCCGACTGGCAGCCGATCACGCCGATCGGCAACGACGAATATATGGACATTCACGGCCATCCCAAGCACGGAATCTATGCTTGCGGAGACATGGGGGTGGTTCACAAATTAGTTGGCGGAACGTGGCAGCTGCTCGAAGTTCACCGGCACGATATGTTCTATGGGATCGATGTCGCGGCCGATGGCACGATCAGGGTCTCCGGCGAGGATGGCGTGTGCCTGCGGATCGCCAATGAGGAAGTGACGGAAATAGAGCCCGTCGCAGCTTTGACTCATCTCGCCGTGCGTACATACAAAGGCAAGGGCTATTGGGGTGACGAGGTGGGCATCAACATCGAGAACGGCGACGCTTTGGCAGCGTTCGAGGATACCGGCATCGCATCGGACTTGCGCTCCGACGGCGACTTCCTTTACGCCGCCGGCATCGATGCCGCCTGGCGTTTCGACGGTAAGGAATGGAAGACGCTCACGCTCGTGTACAAAGACGGTTTCCGGCTGGAGTAGTCGGACCGAGGTTCGTACGAGCAGGGTAGCCCTGCAAACGTCGATCTCGTCGGCCGCCACCTGTTTTTGCACGTTATCCGGTCAGACAAGTCGCAACTTTTTGCCGCGTTGCCCTTTGGATCGACTTCAGGGCGGCTGTCAGAGCCCATTCTCGGCCAGGTAGGCGCGCACCTTGGCAAGGTCGAGTTCCGAGATTCGCCGCGGCGCGCCGTTGACCAGCATGCGCAGCACGAACAACTCCCCTGCCTCGGGATATTCTGCATAGCGCTCTTCCGCGATTTCGCGGCCCGCATCGCCGGCAACTCGAAGGCCGTCGATATGGGCGTCCAGCCGCTCCATCAGCCGCGACAGCCGCTCCTCGTCCATGTCCGGATTCTCGTCCGGGTGGAGGAGGTGACGGTCGTACACGGTCCACAGGAACGCAGCCATTTCGGCGTGCTGCCTAACGATCTCGGGCAGAACGATCTTGTCCATCAGTTGATGTTGACCGATCCGCCGCGGATACGGTTCGTGGCGCTGGCGTGGCTTGTCACGTAGGTGCCGCGGATGGTGATGCGGCCATCCTTCTCCATGATGATTGTCGCCTTTCCGCAGCGAAGTTCGATGCGTTCTTCACCGTTTATGGTGACGCGCTCGCCATCGCGTATCACCTGCGGAGCGGGAGATTTGCGCGATGGCTCGACGATCCGGCCGATGATCAGCGGCCGTCCCGGGTCGCCTTCCTGAAACAGCAGTGCAACCTCGGCGCCAATCATCGCCGAGGTAAGTTCCGTCAGGCTGCGCGCCGGCACCGCGGTTTCCACGGGGTTGCCTGGAAAAACCACCAGGGGAGACTCCGCGTCAAAACCCAGGAATATGCCGATCACGACGCCCTCGATGCGCTCGCGAACTTCGTTCATCAATGACCTCTGTCAATTCTGCTTGATGTTGCTGCCCTTCATGACGATATCGCTCGATGCCTTCACGTTGATATTGCTGGACCCCTTGATCGTGATGTCCTTGCCCTCGATCGTGATTGTGCCATCCTTCTTCATCGAAATGGACGCCGAGCCGCATTTCAGCGCGATCGCGTCGCCGGCTTCGATCAGGAACGTCTTGCCGACATTGATCTTTCCGTCCTCGCCGATCTGAACCATGCTCGCTTTGGCGATCTGCAACTCGTAGGCGCCCCCCACCTTGGTTCCGTCGTCGGTGGCGATTTCGGTACGCCTTCCCTTGCCGATCTTCGACTTCTGGTCGCCGGCGATGTTAAAGGTCTGGCCGCCGCCGATCGTCACGTCCTGATTTGAAGCGATGTTCCAGCTGTCCGCTGCCCCGATATCGTGGCTCTGCGCCGCGCCTACAGTGACCGACCGCGTCGCACCGATCGTATTCGCTTGCGGGCCACCGACGGTTCGCGTCTCGGATGCTCCGACCGAATCGACCCGGGCAGCGCCAACGGTCACCGTCTGGACGATCGCCACGGTTTGTGTGTGGTTGGCGCCGATCGTCTCCGTCGAGTTCGAACCGATACCTATCGTCTCATTCGAACCCACCGTCAGCGAACGGTTCACACCCACCGTCTCGGTGTCGTTGTTGCCGATATCCGTTGTCTGGTCGACGCCGACCTTTACCGTCTTGTTGTTGCCGACGTCCTCGTCGAGATTGTGGCCGACGGAGTGTTTGGCGTCGTGGTCGATGCGGTCGGACTGATCGTGCTGAACCAGCTTGTTGCGGTCGTGCTTTATCAGAAGGTGATGGTCCTTCTGCGCCTGGAAGTTGACCAGCTCGGAGCCTGCCTTGTCCTCGAACATCAGTTCGTTGTAGCCGCCGCCGCCTTTCGACGAATCGGATTTCCAGCCGGATTGCGTGGCGTTGCCAGGCAGTCCGTAGGGCGGCATCTGCGCGGCGTTGTAGACCCTGCCGGTAATGATCGGAAGGTCGGGATCGCCTTCGATGAAGTCGACGATGACCTCCTGCCCGATGCGCGGTATCTGGATAAAACCCCAGCCGCTGCCGGCCCAGGTCTGTGAAACGCGCACGAAGCAGGAACTGTTCTGGTCCTTCTTGCCCAGCCGGTCCCAATGAAACTGGACCTTCACCCGTGCATATTTGTCGGTGAATATTTCCTCGCCGGAAGGCCCGACCACGGTCGCCGTCTGCGGCCCGCGCATGATCGGCCGTGTCGTGACCCGCGGCGGACGATAGGGCAAGGCCGTAGGTGCGACACCAAGGATCACCTTGAAGTTCTCGCTGTCGACGTCGGCATGGGGTCTGTAGCCAGGGTCAAAGAGCCTGTATTCGGCGCTGACCACCAGATACTCCTGGTTCTGATCCTCGCGCGGAAAGCCATCCAACTTGAACGTACAGCCTGAATACAGGCCGCGCACGGTTCCGACCGCAGCGATGCGCTGGTGCACCGCCTGGATTTCCTCGCGCCGGATCGCCGCCAGGCTATCGCCGCGGCCGACTTCCAGATGGGCGCCGGGCTGACGGTAATTCTCGCCCGCAGCCAGCTTGTGATTGAACGGCTGGGCGGATTTGGCCATCAGGTCGGCGCCCGGTTTCTTGAAATCATAGTCGGTATGGACATAGGCGCCCGGCCGCACCGAACTGCCCGGGATCCATTCAGTGATATATTCGACATCGCGCCGGGATCCCTGCCCTTCAAAATGATAAGGCACTTTTTCATAGCCCGGCGCCGGCTTCAGCTTGCTCATCGCATCGGCAAGCACAAGCGTGTGCTTGCCCTCGCCATGCTCGAAGAAATACAGGATCCCCTCGTGCTCGAGGAGGCGCTGCACGAAATCGAGATCGGTCTCGTCATATTGCACGCAGTATTCGCGCGGCGGATAGGACCCTTGCAGGCGTTTCTCGAATTTTGCTGTGCTATATTTCGAGAAAACCTCTTCGACGATTTCGATGACGCTCATGTTTTGGAAAATACGGCAGTCGGTAGTATTGCCGAGAAACCAGAGCCATGGCCTGACGACTGCTTCGTAATAGGCCAGTCGATCCTCGATCCGGGTGAGGCGAAACTCCGACACGATGCCGCTGAACCAGCGCTGGGGGTCGGCTTCACCTTCGATCGAGACGGGGCCACCCAGCATCTCCAGCGGATCGATATCGTGGCTGGGGCTCACGAACCCGACCGTATAGGCCAGACAACGACTGATCTCATCGCGCCCGACGAGATGTGTAAAGGTCAACAGTTCAGCGCCAATTGGCGTTTGCACAACCGTGGCACGTTGTTCACTTGGCATGGGTCGTGCCCCTCCTCGGCCTGGCGGCCAGCCCAGTGGATTTGAATATCCTAATCAGGAACTCGAAATCACATGAAACCCTGATGGTTGCCAGTCCATTTCGAGCGTACCACATGTTTGTTGTGCAGGCCAAAGCGGACCACGAATACTGTGATGCGTATTTTGGGATTAGCCACGCTAAAAACATGGAGTATCGTGTCGGCAAGGCCGCCAGCGATCACACAGGCGATTTCGCATGTTAATCAGTCTGCAGATCAGCAATGTCGATGCCCTGCCCACCGGCGTGGCGCCTGGCTACCGATCGCGTAATCGCAGCTTCAAAATCGGCCGCGAACATTGCGACTGGATCTTGCCTGATCCTGACAAGTTCATCTCAGGCCGGCATTGCCAAATCCGATACGAGGCAGGCGCGTTTTGGCTGCACGACATTTCGCGCAATGGCACTTTCATCAATGGATCGAGCCAACGCATCACCGGTCCGCGCCGGCTAGACCACGGCGACAGGCTCCTGGTCGGCCGCTACGTCATCTTTGTATCGATTGACGACGAGCATGCAACGCCAAGTCATCCGGAGGCCGACCGAGGTTCGACGCAACGACACATGCCGGTCGCGGCCGATCGGCTGCTTGATTCCGGAGGCGAGCCTCTCTTCAGTTCGGCAGAGCGATGGCTCGGGCAAGCACCGCCATCGACATCGTCGCTGCCTAGGGCCGTCCCCTCGACGACAGACGAGGTGCTGCGGGAAATTGCAATCGGCGCAGGCATCTCGCCGGAATTGTTGCAATTGCGTGATCCGCATGAAGTCGCTGCCGAAATCGGCGCAGTGCTTCGCACGGTGGTCGAGCAACTGGCCATGCTGCTGAAGGCACGTGCGGCTGCAAAGACATTGGCCAAGAGCCCACACCGAACGATGATAAGCTCCGCTGAAAACAATCCCCTCAAATTTGTCCCGGGCACCGACGACATACTCGAAATCATGTTTGCACGGCGCAGAGCCGGCTATCTCGATGCCAGGAACAGTATCGAAGACGCGTTCCGCGATCTCAAGACGCACGAATTTGCGACTTATGCCGCCATGCAAGCTGCGCTGTCGCGATTGCTTGACGACCTGTCGCCGGAAGCAATCGGCAAAAAGCTCCCGCCATCATCGTTTACCTCCAAGAAAAGTCAGGCATGGGACGCCTTTGTCACGACATGGCGGACTATGGAGGAGGCCCACGAAAACGGTATGCTTGATATATTCCTGGCTTATTTCAGCGAGGCCTATGCCAAAGCCGACAAGCAAAAATAAACAATCCAAGGGACCGCGGCGCTGCAGCTGACGAAGAAAAGAGCGTCGGCGCCCCGCATCATGTTCCAATCGACAACATCTGGGACTACGATCACATACGACAGTTCGCCAAGCGGGTAAGCCTGATTGACCTGGGGTCTGTGGCAAATGTCATATTGCGGCGCCATAGTTTCTTGTAGCTCCGGACCGCCTTGCCGGAAGGACCATTGCCTGCCCTATCCTGCCAGGAAAGATCTGGCGCCTCTCGCACGCAAGCGCGGACACTGCACGGCAGCGGCATATCGGCGATGAGCTCGAAGGACGATCCTTTCGGCCCGGTCGGCAAGACCGTCATCCGCACCAATCCACGACGCGGGCAGAATGCGAAACCAGCCGCAAACGAACCGATTGCGAAGACCGTCGCGCCCCCGCATGTCAAGGAATCGACAGTTTTCGATCCTGACATAGGTCGGCATATGCCGCCGGACTGGACATCCGGAACCATTCTTTATCAGGGAGCATCGTCCGGTACAGCGGCCAGAGCCGGGGCGGCCGGGTCAAGGCCGAGCATTCAGCAGGAGGTGCTGCTCGGCGCCGCAGACACGGTCAAGTATTCGACGCCAAATCCGATCCTCGCTGCCTCAGCACCATTGCTCGTCCTGTTCGGGCATCTCAGGCTCGTGCCGGTCGAAAGACAGGCGGCGCCATTGGCCGAACATATCGCCGATGCGATCGAGAGGTTCGACTGGACGCTGGAGAAGTCAGGGGTTCCCGAAGAGGATGCGCGGATCGCGAAGTTTGCCCTTTGCGAAACGGCCGACGATCTTGTGGGCAACCTGCCCTGGGCCGGCAAGGACACCTGGGCACAGCACAGCATGTTGTCGCGGTTCTTTCACATCGAGCCCACTGGCGCCGGCTTTTACGAAGCGCTGAACAAGGTGCTGGCCAATCCTGAGCCACATCTAGACCTGCTCGAGCTGATGCATGTCTGCCTATCCCTGGGATTTGAGGGCCAGTATCGTGGCCTGGCGCGCAAAGACACCAGTCTCGAACGTGTGCGGCGCGACGTCTACGAGACGCTTCGCTACTTCAGGGCCCGTGCCGGAGAGGACATCTCACCCCGCTGGCAAGGGATGGCGGCGATGATGGTGCCGGGTTCGGCCCGCCTGCCGCTCTGGGTCGTTGCGGCAACGGCCTCGGCCCTGCTGACGGCGGCGTTCTTCACGTTGCGGGTCTTCATGACGGACGAGGGTGAAGCTGCCGCCAGCCAATTGCTGGGGCTCAACCCATCGACGCCGCTGACCATCGAGCGCGCCAGCGTGGCGCCGCTTGCCGAACCGGCGAAAGTCGTCCCGCCGGCCGCAACCACGCAGATCGATCGCATCCGTTCGGCGCTGGCCACGCAAGTCGAGCGCGGCGGGCTTACCGTCGGCACAAAGGGCGACTTCATCGTTGTGGAGATCAGCAATCTCTTGTTGTTTCAGCCTGGCAAGACCGAGGTGAAGCCCGAGTTTGTGCCACTGGCCGCACAGATTGCCGCAGCCCTTGAGCACGAGCCAGGGCCAATCAGGATCGTTGGCCACACGGACAATGTGAAGCCACGGAAATCAAGCACGTTCAAATCCAACTTTGACCTTTCGGTCGCGCGCGCGAAGGCTGTTGAAACAATGATCGCCGCGAAAC
This sequence comes from Mesorhizobium sp. M0598, assembly GCF_040320865.1. Lineage (NCBI taxonomy): Bacteria > Pseudomonadati > Pseudomonadota > Alphaproteobacteria > Hyphomicrobiales > Phyllobacteriaceae > Mesorhizobium > Mesorhizobium sp. M0598. The sequence continues at coordinate 66,609 of NZ_JAMYQL010000027.1, forward strand.
TTGGCGATTCCTCGCGAATAACCGCCGACGGCAAGGGCGAAGATGAGCCAATTGCCGACAATGCGACGTCCGAGGGCCGCGCCAAGAACCGCCGTGTCGACGTGATGATCCCCAAGGAGGAAACGCTGTGAACACCGCCGGTGGGAAACGCCAATGACGCGTTGGCTGCCGCGGATATTCAGCACGGCCGCGTTGGCCGGTTTTGCGGCGGCGATCTGGTTTGCTGGACCTTTGATCCGCTTCGCCGATATCCGGCCGCTGGGACCTGTCTGGTTGCGTGCGACAATCATCGGCACGATCGTGGCGACCGCGGCCCTCGTTTACGCAGTGCGCGTCTGGCAGGTGAGAAAGGCACAAAAAGCGCTCGAGACGGTCGTTGCCCGCAACGACGGGGGCAATGACGATTCACCGGTGCTCGAGGCGCGCATGAGTGAGGCCATCGCAGCACTCAAGCGGTCGAGCGGCAAGCGCAGTTTCCTCTATGACATTCCCTGGTACATCGTCATTGGCCCGCCGGGCGCCGGCAAGACGACGGCACTGGTCAATTCGGGTCTGAATTTTCCGCTTGCCGGTTCAGGAGACGCCCAGCCGGTGGCCGGTGTTGGCGGCACCCGCTCCTGCGACTGGTGGTTTACCGAAGAGGCCGTGCTGATCGACACGGCGGGACGCTACACCACGCAGGATTCCAATGCTGGAAGCGACAGCAAGAGCTGGCTTGCGTTTTTGTCACTGCTCAAGAAATACCGCACCAGACAACCGATCAACGGGGTTATCCTGGCCATCAGCCTTGCCGATCTCATCAGCCTCGATGACCAGCAGCTGGACGCCCATGTCGTTGAAATACGCAGTCGCCTGAGGGAGATCCACGAGACGCTGAAAATCCAGTTTCCGGTGTACCTGCTTTTCACCAAGGCCGATCTCGTCGCCGGCTTCATGGAGTATTTCGGCAGTTTCGAGGAGCCCCGCAGGCGCAAGGTCTGGGGCGCAACATTCCAGACCACCGACCGCAACAAGAACATGGCCGGTGAGGCTTCGGCCGAATTCGATGCACTGGCGAACCGATTGGCGGACGAGATAGCTGACCGCCTGCAGGAAGAGCCTGATCCGGTCTCGCGCATATCGATCTTTGGCTTTCCGGCCCAGTTTTACGCGCTCAAGGGCCGAATTGCCGGTTTCGTGACCAGCCTGTTCGATCCGGTCCGCAGCCAGGTGAATGTCAGCTTGCGTGGGCTCTACTTCTCGTCGGGGACCCAAGAGGGAACGCCGATCGATCAGGTGTTGGGCGCAATCGGCCGCAGTTTCGGCAACAATTCCCGCCCCCATCTGTCCGGGACCGGCAAGAGCTTCTTTTTGCACGACCTCCTGACTGATGTCATTTTCGCCGAATCCGGATGGGTTTCCTATGACCGAGCGACCGAGAGGCGGGCAGCGGCCCTCAGATATGGCGGCTTTGGCATCATCGCCTTGATCACTGCAGCGGCCCTTGGCGCGCTCGCAATGAGCTTCATGGCCAACCGCTCGCTGATCGCCTCCACGACGCAGGCGATGAGCCAATATCACGAGACAGCGGACGCCCTGCTCAAAAGCACGACGGTCACCGATGTCGACCTTGAAAACGTCATCGGACCGCTCGACCAGTTGCGCAACTTGCCGGCCGGTTTCGAAACCAGTGACTTACCGACACCGATCGAGGAAACGGTCGGCCTTAGCCAGCGGGAAAGGCTTCTTTCGGCATCGACAACGGCCTACCGGCAAGCACTGGAACGAATGTTGCGGTCGCGTCTGCTTGTTCAGGCGCAGCGGACCGTCCAGGCGACGATGGCTGATCCCGCCGCGCTTTACGAACCGCTCAAGATTTACCTGATGCTCGGCGGTAAGGCACCTAAGGTCGATGACCCATTGATCATCTCCTGGATGAAGCAGGATTGGGAACAGCACCGGTATCCGGGCGAGAGCAACCGCGAAGGACGCGCGCAGCTCGAAAAGCACTTACGCGCCATGCTTGCGTTGGACGATGCCTATGATCCAGTTTTCGAACTCAACCAGCCGCTTGTCGAAGCCGCTCAGCGTTCGCTCGGACGTATGAGCCTTGCGGATCGCGCGTCAGCATTGATCAAGTCGGCGGTGTATGCGGCTGCGCTGGACGATTTTGCTGTCTCTCAAAAAGCTGGAACCGAAGCGCAGCTTGTGTTCGAGCGCGTCGATGGCGGCGATCTGTCGAAGCTTCGTATTCCCGGTCTCTACACCCATGTCGGATTCAACAACTTTTATCTCGGACAGCTTTCGCGCATTGCGCAGACACTCGACGACGACCAGTGGGTTCTGGGCGGTGGCGGCGAGCAAGGCGGCATCGATCAGGAGTTGCTCAAACTCGGCCCCGAACTTCTCGACCGCTACGGCAAGGAGTTCGCAGCCGCATGGAACAGCGTTCTCGATGGCTTGAAATTCAAAGCCATGCTGAACGACAAGCCGCACTATGTCGCGCTTTCCGCCGTTGCCTCACCAAGCTCGCCGATCGAACAGCTTTTTACTGCGATTGCCGAGGAAACAGCCCTGGCGCGCGACTCTGTCTCCGGCGAAGACTCGGGCACTGGGATGCAAGCTGGGACCGTTATGCGCCAGTCCCAGGACGACGCAGACATGGCCAAGGGCCTGGCTCGCATCGGCATTCAAATTAGCTCCGCAAAATCGCAAAGCCGTGCTGGTACCGGGTCCGCGAAATTTCAAACCCAGAGCCCTGGGGCAAACATCGAAGCGCAGTTCAGGTCCTTCCAGGCTCTGGTAAGCGGGCCTTTTGGACACCGACCGATCGATGCGCTGACCCAGAATTTTCGCGATATCCACCAGAGCCTGCAACTGGCAACCGAGGTCCCTTCGCAGACGGAAAATGTCAACGCCAACCTGCAGCTGCAGATAGCCACCCTTCGCGCCAATGCATCGCGTCTGCCCAAGCAACTCGGCAGAATAGTCAACGCAACCGCAGACGAATTTGACGGCAACGCGGCTGAAATTTCGTTGACGAATTTGAACGAGATGCTCGACCAGGCCGTCACGCAGCCCTGCGAGGAGGCGGTCAACGGCCGCTACCCCTTCGCCGGCGATGGTGCCAAGGATATTGCGATGGCGGACTTCGCCAAGTTGTTCTCTCCGGGCGGCCTGATGGATCGGTTCTTCGCACAAAACCTTGCTTCCTTGATCGACATGAGCGGCCAGGACTGGAGCTGGAAACAGAATGCGCGCTTTGGACGCGACCTGTCGAAGTCGACGCTGAAAAACTTTCAGCTGGCTGCGGAAATCCGCGGCGCATTTTTCCCTTCGGGCGGGTCAATGCCGTCGGTCAACCTGACCTTTACCCCGTTCTCGCTGAACGGTGATGCAGATACTGCGGTGCTCGACGTCGACGGCCAGATCGTCCAGAGCAACCAGGCGGGTAACACGCCAAGCACTGTGTCCTGGCCGACCGGTGCGGCCTCGACATCCGTCAGTCTGAGGCTGATGCCGGAAATGCCGGGCCGTGAATCCGCAATCAGGTTCGAAGGGCCGTGGTCGCTCAAGCGGTTGCTGGACAAGGCGACGATCACCAGCAAAGACGGCTCTGTTGAGGCGCGCTTCGTAATCGGCGGACGCGACGTCAGCTATACGATCCAGACCGGTTCCGGACCCAGCCCCTTCCTCCTTCCCGCACTTTCCGCATTCAGCTGCCCGAAGGCGTTTTGAGAGGATTTGAGCCTCACCTGGTGCAACTAGGGCGCCAAAGCTGCTGCGATCCCGCGTCACGGGCTCAAAGCTAAATTTCGATACTTTAATATTCCAGCCTGTGGCAAAGTGGCAGCAGCGAGCGCCTGAAGGTGCGCCGCAGAGGACGCTTTAAGAAGCGCTTGGTGGCAAGGTGAGCGATGTCGCCCTTTCCTTTGAAAGCTTCGGCGTGAGCCACAATGGCTGTATCCGTGAGCACAATGAAGACAACTATCTAGTCGAGCCACGAACCGGCCTGTGGGTGGTGGCCGACGGAATGGGTGGACATGAAGCCGGAGAGGTCGCTTCAGCCAGCATTGTCGATCATCTGGCCACGATCGGCATTGCCAGTTCCGCCCCGGATCTTCGTGCGCGCTTCGAAGACAGGCTGAGCCGCGCCAACGCCGAGATCCGCAGGATCTCCGAATCTCGCGGCATAACCATCGGCTCCACCGTTGCCGCCCTGTTGGCGATGGATGGGCGATTTGCCTGCCTGTGGGCGGGCGACAGCCGGGTTTATCTGGTCCGTAATGCCTCGATCTCGCAGATCTCGAGGGACCACACCGAAGTTCAGGAACTTCTCGATCGCGGCATGATCAGTGCAGCCGAGGCGCTCACCTGGCCGCGCCGCAATGTCATCACGCATGCGGTCGGCGTCAGCGACGAAATCGTCATCGATTTCCAGCAAGGCGAAATTATGCCGGGAGACATCTTCGTGTTGTGCACAGATGGGCTGACGGCGCATTTGACCGACGCCGAGATCGGGGCCGTGGTGGTGTCTGCGACGCCTCAGGCGGCTTGCGAAAATCTGCTGCAAATGGTGCTGGCGCGGGGCGGAACAGACAATGTCACCATTGTGCTGGTGAAGTTCGCAAACGGGCACAACGGACACCCCCCCTACCCTGATCTGTCCAGAGCGGAGGGTTGAGGCTGATGAGCGCCGACGACAAGACGCGAATATCGCCGCAGCTGGCCAACACAGCCGTCGGCACGCAGCTCAGCGGCATCTACGAACTTGACGAGAGGATCGCATTCGGTGGCATGGGCGAGGTCTACCGTGGCCACAACATCCAGACTGGCGACCACGTCGCGATCAAGATCGTCCTGCCCGAATTTGCCCGCGACCCGACGATCTTGTCCCTGTTCCGCAAGGAAGCGTCAATCCTCAATCACCTGTCGCATGATGCGGTCGTGCGATATCACGTCTTCACCATCGATCCAGGCATCGGCCGTCCCTACCTTGCCATGGAATTTGTCGACGGCGAGTCGCTGTACGACATCATGCGACGTGGCCCGATGCCGACTGAAGAGGTACGCAAGCTCTGCCATCGCCTCACGTCGGGTCTGAGCGCCGTGCATCAAGCGGGAGCAATTCACCGCGACCTCTCGCCCGATAACATCATCTTGCCAGGGGGTAGGGTCGACCAGGCCAAGATCATCGATTTCGGTATTGCGCGATCGGCGACCGTCGGCGGGGGGACCCTGATCGGCGGAAAATTCGCGGGAAAGTACAACTACGTTTCGCCCGAACAGCTTGGGCTGTACAGCGGCGATGTCAGCGAGCAATCCGACATCTACAGCCTGGGGCTGGTGCTGGTTGCCGTTCTGCGCGGCAAGCCGATCGACATGAGCGGGTCCCAATTCGAGATCATCGAAAAGCGCCGGACTGTGCCCGACCTGTCCGACATCGACGACGATTTTCGTGGCATTGTTGAAGCCATGCTACAGCCGGATCCGCGAGACCGCCCGGCGAGCATGGCGGAAATCGCCAGAATGACGCGTGACGAGGACGAAGGCACAACGCCACCAACGTTCATCCCGACCCGCAATCGGCCGGGTTTGCCACGAGCGGGGCAAACCCTTGCGCCTGAGCCCAAGGCCCAGCCTTCCTATGATTTGGGGCGCAACGCGCCTGTGACGGCAGCTTCCGGTGGGCAGCGCTTCGTCCCACATGTCCGTCCTGCGCTGCTGTCGGAACCGCGGCCTTCAGCAGTCGCCAGCCCGCCACGCGCGGTCGCACGTGGCGGGCCTGGAAAATCCACAAAGACCCGAACCATCGCGATTTCTGCCTTCGCGACGCTGTCTCTCGCCGCGGGTGCCGGCCTCTATATTAGCGGTTTTATGACGCCTACCACGCCGAGCGCCGGCACGACATCGCTGTCCGCCCCAGAACCATCTGAGCCCGCACCAGAGGCATCAAAGCCGGTCGCGACGGATAATGTTGCGAACGCTCCTAAGCCGCCAGAGCTAGCTCCACCCGCGCAGCCGCGAACGCAGACCACCGCATCGCCAACTAAAAATCAGGCAGAGGCGGCTGCGCCTCAAAAGCCGCAACCGCCAGAGTCGCCCAAGATACTCCGACAAACCGGGGAAGCCCCGAAGCCATCAGCTAGCACAGTGCTGCCGCCGGCCGAAAACGTAGCGCCGGCAATTCAGCCCGATACCGCTGCCAACGCCAGCCCGACAACGCTTCCGCCGCCTGACAAGCTCGTTCCAGCTCCAACGCCAGCCGAAAAAACGTCAACGCCGCCAGCGCCGCAGCCCGACGTCGCCGACAGCCAAAAGCCGCAGCCGGCAGAGCCCGCCAAGATCCCCCTGCAAGCCAGGGAAACACCGAAATCGTCAGCAAGCGCGGCACAGCCGCCGGCCGAAAAAATGTCGCCGGCAGTTCAGCCCGACATCGCGGCCGGCGACAGCCCGAAAACGCCTCCCCCGCTTGGCAAGATCGCTCCAATCGCTCCACCAGCCGAAAAAGCTTTAACGCCGCCAGCCCCCCAGCCCGATGTCGCGGTGAGCCAAAAGCCTGAACGACAGGCAAACCAGCCGGCGGAGGCGAAATCGGCCGCGCCCTTTCCCGAGCCGGCTGCAGGCCAGGCAGATGCGATGAGCGCAAAGGACCAGCAGGCCGACCAGCCGGCCGCCAGACAGCCAGACCAGGCCACGGTCGCCTTGAACGTGCCCAAGCCGGAAGTTCCTCCGGTGATCGACGATATAGCGCAGCGTGTCTCGTGGGTTCGCGACTTCAGCGGTGGCGACTGTTTCTACGCCGCCGTGACGTCGATAACCGATAAGACCGCTGCCATCGAAGGATTTGGAACCGCGGTCCAGCCATTCGAGCAGATGCTGGCTGATTTCCAGGCAAAGTTCCACGTTGAGCCGGACATCAACGTGCGCCTCATTGAGCCGAGCCAGTGCGAAGTCACCAACTTCCTGCGCTTTCTGGGGCAGGCTGCTGGCGACAAGCCGCAGCTTGTTCTCGATCGAACATCGGTGCCAAATGGTACGCCGATCAGCGGTACGCTGGTGACGCGTGGCGGGCTCATTTCCAGCGTGCTGCTGATCGACCACAAAGGCATGATGTTCAACCTCGATGACCGCATGGTCGTTCAATCGGACAAGGCCACCTTCAGCATCCCGATCGGTCTCGGCGCCGCCGACAGGGCTGCAGGCAAGGCCGTGCCGCAGATCATCATGGTGATCACCGGCCCCCAGGATATCCAGGCGGCTGCGTTCTCCACGCCAATGCCAGCCTCGCAGCTGTTGCCCAAAATTCTCGAAGAAATCGAGGCCAACGGATCCAAGTTCTCGGCCATTGCCAAGTATTTCCGGCTCGGCGGGTAGCATGGGCGTCCGATGGAACCACGTAGCTCGCGTCTGCCCCGCTCGTCGTCTGACCTGCCCGTAAAGCAGCGTGGTCGGCTTCGGACCTTGCTTGCCTCGAGGGGTCGCATGAGGCTTGCGGTCGTTTCGGCCGCCGCGTTGCTGGCCGTGCTCTCATGCAACGAAGCGCGCGCCGAATTCACGGTGTGCAATCAGACGCTCGACGTCGTCAACCTCGCCGTCGGCCAGGAGGTCGATAATGCCGACCAGACCGATGGCTGGTGGACCATCGGCGCAAATCAGTGCGTGAACGTCATCCGCGAGGAACTGACGAACCGCTACATCTACCTCTACGCCACTGACGTTTTCGGCCATGCGATCCTGACCGGATCGACCGAAATGTGCATTGAGCGGCGACGTTTCTCGATACGCGGCATCGACGAATGCTGGCATCGCGGCCATATCGCCGCGCGATTTGTTGAAGTCGATACGCTTGAACAGGTGCGGTGGACGTTTTTCCTGACCGGAAGCAGTCCGTGACGCACGCTATCGACACCAGCTTCAAGGAGAAAAGGCAGGCGCGCGCCGCCCTTCGCCGGCGCGCACTTTGGCGCCGGCTCATTGCAGGCTTGGCCTTGATTTTCCTCTGTTCGATCGCCGTCGGCTTCTACCTCACCGCGGACTATTGGTCATTTGGCGACGAAGACGAGGAGTTGCGCGCGGTAGAAGGAGCCGATGATGTGCCGGCCGATGCATCTGTCTATGTGCCTGCGATTATCGGCCTGGCGGGGGACCCTATGTGGATCACGCTCGCACCCGATAACGGCGCAGCAACGAAAGGCCGCGTGATTCCGCGTCCGGCAGAACTCGACCCGGCAGGGGTTTCGCCACAGATCGAGATCCTGTCCGACGTCATGCTTAGCGCCAGCGAAAAATTCATGACGACGATACCGTCGACGCAGGAGGATTTTGCATTCTTCCAGGCGCAACGAAAGACCGCCCCCGCGCCCTCCAGCGATCTGCAGAACGATCTTGAGCCATCTCCTGGCGCGGGTGAGCCCGCGCCGGCTTCGGATCAACAGGCCGACACCGACGATCCCGAAGCCGGCTGGGGTGAAACAATCGATGCAGGCGACGCAGCCCTTCCCGCATTCCAGAAGACCCAGATCGAAAACAACACCAGCGTCGCAACTGTGACGAACGAATATCAGCGGTTTGAGGCGACGGAAGACACGTTCGTGAAGATCCTCAACGATCGCAGTCTGGATAGCGTTGCGCTCGATGCACATTTCTCCGCCGACGACGCCAAGCAGGCAGGCGAGGCGCTGAAGGCCCTCTTCGGCCGGGACGGCCTGGAACCGGGCTATGTCGTGGCCATGCGTGGATACCGGCCCAACCGCGAGACGACAACGATGTCCCTCATGCAGGTGTCGATCTACGCCAAGAACGTCTTTGTCGGTACGCTGACGCGTAATGCCGCGGGCGTGTTGGTATCGGGCGTTGACCCTTGGGTACGCGAAGACCTGTTCAACTACTCGGGCGCGCCGGCAGAAGGCGGCCACAAAAGGCAGTATCGTCTGCTCGACGCGATCTACTCGACTGCGGCACGCAACAGCGTTCCAACCGGCGTGATCGGCGAAGCCATCATGTATCTGTCGAGAGGCCAGGATCTGGATGCCTTTGCAAGCGAGGACCAGCGTCTTGTGCTGATCTATTCTCAGACGCCGCGCGGCAAGGACGAAGGCGCCGGCCGCGTGCTGTATGTTGGTGTCCAGGGCACGACAAAAAGTCTCGACTGTTTCGTCTTCCAGCAGGGTGATGGCCAATTTGCATGCGTGACAGGCGACGATCAGGTCCGTTCGCTGACGGTCACCAATGGCATGGTCACACCGGTCAACGGGGTCTTGACCTCGACCTTCGGGCCGCGCAAGCATCCAATTCTAGGCACCGTTCGCATCCACAAGGGCGTCGACTGGGCGGCGCCGGTCGGCACGCCGATCGCAGCCGCCTTCGATGGCGAAATCAGCTTCCAGGGCGATGGGGGCGGCTACGGCAATCTAGTCAAAATTTCGCACGGAAGCGGGCGCGAGACGCGCTATGCGCATATGCAGAAATTCGCAATCGAGGGCGGCGTCGGCAGCAAGGTGAAGGCTGGCGACATCATTGGCTATATCGGCACCACCGGCCTTTCGACCGGACCGCATTTGCATTTCGAACTCTATCAGAATGGCGCGGCGATCGACCCACTGGGCACGGTTACCGCGGTCGCTTCGGATCTTTCCGCCGTGGAAACGCTCACCGACCGTATCGTTCATGTCGAAAGTGGCGGCAGCGCCCGTGCCAAGAACCCAAATTCTTCAGCGACCGGCGCCGGCCAATTCATCACAAAGACCTGGATCCGGATGATGAACACTTACCGCCCCGAACTTGCACGCACACTCTCGACTGCCGACCTGCTCGCCCTGCGATATGACGCCACGATCTCGCGCGAGATGGTTCGCAATCTGGCGCGAGAAGGCGAAGCCTATCTTCGGGCGCGCGGCCACCAGATCACAGCCGGCCGGCTCTATCTCTGCCACTTTCTCGGCATGGAGGGCGCGCATCAGGTGCTGTCGGCATCGGGTTCCGCGCAATTGAGCGCCGTGCTCGGGTCAGCCGTCATTCAGGCCAATCCCTTTCTGACGGGCAAGACCGCCAGCTATGTCGCGGACTGGGCCGAAAGAAAGATGGGTCGCAAGCTGAGCCCAGCCACAACCACGGCGGGCCAGCAGACGACGACCACCACGGAGGTCCGGCAGACGTCGCCCGAGTTCGCAAAGTACAAACAGGCGATCACGGCGATGCTGAGTTCTGTTCAGAATGCGCTTTGAACCTGTGCATGGCGCGGCAAATCGTGACCGCTTCGGTGCACGCAGACGACGGTTTTCCGTCCAACGAGTGCTATACTTCGACCTTGTTAGCAGATGTTTTTCTGGTCTGCGCACTATCGAACCGTGGCCAAGATCACTTACGCCACGGCGGTTGTATTCGTCACGTTCTGCAAGAATGGCCGGCTATTTTCGAGTAGAAGCGAGAGAATTCATCGCTGATGCGGCCGATGGCGGTGCTGAGCCGAGCCTGCCCGGTTTCGACAAGTTCAAGGTGAAGGAAACACCTGAACGCGAGGGCCGCAACCCGTCGACGGGCGCGACCACCAAGATCTCCGCCTCGAAGAAGCTGTCCTTCACGCCGGCTAAGGCCACCAACGGCTGATCCTTTGCCGGTATGTACCCTGACAGAAAGAGCCCCGCGGTCTACCTTGTGGGGATCAAGTGCAGTGTAGTCTTCCCGGCCTTCACCGCCGCCCCCGACAGCTTGCGGTCAAAGCTCGCAAGTTGGCCGCCATGCGCCTTGGCGAGCGCAAGAAGATAGGTATCGGTGACCTGTGCCGAGGTCAGGATTTTCGCCGCATCGATGTCGCCGGAGCCAACCAGGCTCACATCGTCGGACCAGAAGCTGTGCCCGTGCAGGGCTCGCAACTTGGTGACGATTTGCGCAACGACGGCAGGGGAGCCGGGAGAATTAGGATATTTTTGGTTTCCGACGATGCGCAGGACGCCGTTTTCGGTAATGGGGCAGGTAGCCCATGCGGCATGACCGGTCACTTCGAACCAGCCATGGGCGTCGTCATGGGCGACATGGCCAGGATCGATCAGCGCGATCAGCACATTGACGTCGAGCAGGAAGGTCACAGCAACTCGTCACGCAAGGCATTGACCGTCTCAAGCGTGACAGGAGGTGCATCCGGCCGAGGCGACAGCAGAGGTATCCCGTTGCGCTCGCCGCCGGCTTGCGGGCGGCGCAGCGAGCGCCGGGCGAGATCGGTGATGACCTCGCCGAGGCTGCGATCCTGCTGCCGGGCCATGGCCTTGGCCGCGACCAGGACGTCGTCATCGATCGCCAGTGTCGTTCTCATATCGCCCTCCTTGGTGCGCATCAATCATCACGCATCATATAGAGTAGCGACGACGGATACTCAAGCGGTACAATCGCGCACGAAATAGAGGCTCGATCCCGCCGCCGATAAGCGGGCCTTCCAACCGGCGCCGCATCCCTTGCGTCGACCGGCGACATACGAAACATAGCCCGGCACCAGCGGCAGCATGCAGGGCGAAAGAAACGACACGATGCCCGTCGCGAAGGCGGCCAGCCCGCCGATATTCGAATTTCGGGCATTGGTCAGCACCACCCCATCGTTGGGTTCATGCTCATTATCGACCAGTTTCCGAACGGTCGCTTCGCCACTGTGGCGCGGCTGAGCATCGATAAGTTGAACACGCCCAAAGCCCAAAACTAACAGATCGCGGCGCGCGATGAGGACCAGGCGAATGCCAGCTCGGATTCTGCGGTGCGCACATCGGTCGGCGTTTCGGACCAGGTAAGCAAACAGCGGGCACCGAATTGACAGAAAGTGCGATCGGTCTTGACCGCCAAAGCCGCATCGACCTGCAACTGCGCATCGAGGGGTTGGGCAACGAACTTGGCCGCATCGACGGAAACATAGGTCCGCAGACCCGCCGGGCGATCGGCATCTGGCAAGCCAAGAATGGTCTTCCGGCCGACCACCTATCTGCCGCGCGAGCAACTTGCATTCCTCGTGGTTCGGACAGATCCGACGATGGAAGCCGTGCGTGCCGGATATACTGCCGATCAAGCCCGTACGACGCAGCCGAAAAAGCAGGTTGCGCAGAAGGTCCGCACCCAGCGGCCGGTGGCGCAGAAACCCCGCAAACAACAGCAGGTCGTTCAGAAACGGCGCTTCCGCAAGACCGTGGGGCGGCGGGACGATCCTCCGCCGCCCCAGGATAACGACTTCCTGACCAAGGCGTTGCTCTTCGGCTCCGGTGTGGTGGTGGGCGGCGTGCTCAAGAACTGACCGGGGTCGTTCCAAGCCTATTCGCCTGACTGCCGCTGCGCTTGCCACTCAGTTCCTGACGCACTGCTGCACAGTTTCAGGCGGCATCCGTACGCTACTCGGCCTTTATACGCATTTCCACGCGGCGGTTGACGGCGTCGTATGGATTCGGGCTACGCGGATGCGCTTCGCCCAACCCGATCGCGTTGATGCGGTCAGCCTCGATGCCACTGGATGTGAGGAAGGACGTCACCGATTGCGCTCGTCGCTGCGACAGCCGCTCATTGTAGTGCGCCGGACCGGAAGCGTCGGTGTAGCCTTCGACGACGAAGTGGAAAGTACTGATCCGGCTGTCCTTCAGGGCCTTGGCATACTCCTCGAGTTCAGCGCGTGCGGTCGCGTCGAGTTCGGCCGAATCCAGCCCGAAATTGATCAGCATGTCGAGACTGGATTTGTCGGCCGGCCCCTCTTTTGCCTTGGTCTTGCTCTTACACTGCTCCTCCGTGCCGACACAAATCCCCCGAGACTTGCCGAGGTCGGCCGCGCCAGCAAAAAACTTGACGATGTCTTCTGATTTCTGGACAGGGTCGGCGGAAACATGGGTCGAGAAAGCCACGACCGCCAACACCAAGGGTGAACTGGCCCACCGCATAGCGGTTACTCCTGTTGAGCATCCGATATTACCAACCGTGAATATACCACATTCCCACGCGTTTGTCTGTCAATAAACGCCGAGCCTGGCTGTGTCGGCCGATCTCCCGTCCCCACGAGTTGAGACTTGACCGGCGCCACGCCGGGGGCTTGAGTACCGACTGGTCCTCGATGAAGGCGTGGCGTCATGGCCAATGGGCTCCGATTCAAAACGGCACGGGATCTTTTTGTGGCTTGTCCCGCTGTCGCCAGAGACATGAGAGCCCTTCCAACCGAGCAGCGTTCGATCGAGTTTTGCCGCGATCTCCTCGCCGGGCCCATTCCCGAAGAGGCGATCACGTTTTGTGCCTACCTGCTTCCTGATCGGGCTGCGGTCTGGTGGGCCCATGAATGCCTGGGGCATCTGAGCGAGCTGCTCGATAAGACAGATCAAGAGCTGCTCGCGCTTGTTCGCGACTGGGTCAGCGAACCGGACAGTCCCCGCCACCGCGCCGCAGTAAGCGAGGCTGCGGCAACCCCGCCGGCTACGCCGGGCGCCTGGATTGCCTTGGCTGCGGAATGGCGTGACAATGGTTTTGGCGTTGCCGGATCTGTCGTCGGCGCAGCCGCGCCAACGGCCTTGCAGCGACATCCTGCCGCCCATGCAGTCAATGCCGGTGTTCTAGCAGGGCTGGCGCGCGTCGCACTGGCGGACCGCTTTGCCGTTCTCTCCGCCTTTGTCGAAATGGGCCTGCAGTTGGCCGAGATCGAGGCGCAGCGCCAATCGGCTGATGCGTATTAGACCCGAACCATTCCAATAGACGCAGCTCCATGGTCTTGTTTGACCAGGGGTTTTCGAACCGAAGGGCCCAGATCTCACTTGCAGCCGCCTTGCGCCCATTTGGCCAGCGCCACCTTGAAGCGTGTCCCAAGCGGATGTTGCAGGCGTAGAACGGAGACATCGTTGGCGGCGAAATTTTTCGCCTGTTCGCATAGCCGATCCTCATTCCACTCATGACAGCCGTTGCAGTGCTTGCCCTCCCACACCGCCTTGTCGAGCCCTTCCACGGGAGTGAAGAGTGGTTTGCCTGTGATCAGCTCGGCGATACTCTTGCCGTCGATTGCTGGATCTCCGAAATCGACAGGTTGGTCGAAAAAGATCGGCTCGTCCGAAGCCAGTCTCGGGATTTTCTGACGCAGCACATTGAGCGCAAGCTGGGCATCGTCAGCGCCAGACGGATTTGCGGCGGCGTTGCGCCCGCCCGAGGCGCCTTGCGGTTGTTGCGGAGCGGTCGCCTCACCGACGATCAGTGGCGCGTTCAGATCCACCTTGTGCAGCACGACCTCGGTGGTGAGCGAGACATTGATCCACGGGCGCTGTTTGCCGGCCGTTGCTTTGAACACGTCGGCGGTAACCCTGTTCATTGCGTCGGTGATGGAGACGTTCGAGGCCCCGATATGGGCAAGCAGCGCCGACGTGAACGGCGAGTGTTCGCTCGATCCGTCATAGGCGACCTGATTGGGACTGGTGGAAAAGGCGACCAGCGTGCCAGTGCCGCCATTCTCGATCGGGATTTCGGCAAGGCCACTTCTCGCTCCCTTGACGCCTGCGGTCTTTGCCAACACCTCGGCCAAGGGATTGTCGCGACAGGCGTCGAGAAAAATCAGCCTTATGCTGGTCTCGCGCGACATTTGCCGCAAAACGAAATCCACCGGCACCGCTTCGAAGTCGAGCGAGGTCTCGTCTTCCAGTGCGGCATCGACCGGAAGCAGGTAGTTGCTGCCTGAAACCTGCAAGCCGTGGCCGGCGTAAAAGAAAAGGGCAATGTCGGCGCCGCGAACCTGCTTTGCGAACTGCGCAATGGTCGTCTGGGTCTGCAATTTGGTCAGATCGAACCCGGAGACGACTTCAAAATCCAGGCTTTTGAGACGTTCGGCAACAGCCTGCGCGTCGTGTACCGGGTTGGTCAGCGCCGGCGCATGCTGATACTGGGAGTTGCCAAGGACCAGAGCAGCACGACGTTCGGCGTTGGCCGCCGTCAAGGTCAACAACAGCGAGAGCATCACCAGCCCGATCGCGCCTAGGACACCAATAAACCAAGCAATCAGATCGAAGCCCCGCCGGAACAAAGGCCCTTCCTCAGTTGACGAGCTTGGTGGCGGAAAACTCTATCCGCCGATTGAGCGCCTTGTTCTTCGGCGTGTCGTTGCCAGTAACCGGCCGCTCCTCGCCATAACCGATCGCCATGATCTGCGTGCGAGCAATACCTGCGGCAACAATGGCGTCAGCTACGGCCTGGGCCCTCCGCTCCGACAGGAGCTTGTTGGCGGCGGACGACCCATCGGAGTCGGTGTGGCCGGAAACCTCCACCTTCAGGCCCGGGCACTTGCCGACGACGCCAACGACCTCCTCCAGTAGCGGACGGCTTTGGGTGTCGAGCCGTGCGCTCGCCGGCCGAAAATAGATGGCTCCGGTGCGAGAGAGCACCTCGAACCGGTTGAGGCACTCCTCGTCGCTGAAGTTCGCCTTCGCAGCATCAGTGGCAACAGGCCCGACGTCGGCGGTGCTTGCCGCGACGGTCTGGACGGCCGCGGGCTTGCTACCATCGGCGTTGAACACGAAATCGAACGATACCGAAGCGGTCGGAACAATGTTGGCCACATTGGCGGCCTGCTGCAGCTTGTCGACATTCGGCAGCAGTCCGAAGTCCTCGACATGCACGGCGACGGGGGCTTCCGAAGCGACGGAAACCATGCTGTCGCTGATCAAGGTCACGACGACATTGGCCTCGAGATCCTTGTCGACCCCGTGCAGGTTGAGTCGGAATGGAAGCACTGCCTTCATCCTTCGCTTCGTCGCAAGATCGGCAAACGCCGCAGGGTCCACTTTTGCGGTCAGTTCGGCGGCCGGATACTTGAATGTCTCGAAGAAAAGGAACCGCATGCGGACGTTTCGAAGGTCGACGCCGGTATCGACTGAATTGAGGTCGAATGTGATTTTGGCCTCACCCGTCGAAGAAAGGGTGCCGGCGATGTTCCTGATCTTGTTGGTTTCAACGATCGTGTTCTTCTTGACCGACTGGTAGGTGAGCACCGAAGCGGTTGGATCAAGTGTCCAGTTCGTCTGTGCATTCGCGCTTTCCAGTCCGGGTAAAAACAGCACCGACAGCGCGATGATCAAGCCAAGGGTGTTTAGGGCTAACCAGCTTCTCGAGCCCGTTTTCCGCCAGTCTCCGACGACTTCGAACATCGAACCCCCCACAGGACAACAGCCTTCCGTGTCGCAATCACCACCAAGCGTGCCAAGGAGAGCATAGAACAATTGTCAAGGCTTGGCGAGCATCGGCCAATCGACCGCAATGGTGTAAATTCCGCTCAGGTCCCGGGCTGCGTAAGTCCAGAAAAATGGTGTTGCGCGAACAAGCAGTCTTGTTGGCGAACAATGGAGCTGATTGGAGAATATTCGCTGCGCTACCTGCCGCTGTCTTGAAGCCGGTCACGCTGGACCAGCCAAGCGAGGGAAACGCCCGGCTTACTCCATCCTGCTTCTCCCGCGGAATGCAGCTGGCGGCTCTTCGATTGAAGATTTCGACCATGTGAAGCAGGCCGCGAGGCGCGTCCGGGCCTATTTGCAGGCACCTGCCCAAAGCCGCGACATGAAGCCAGCCGCCAGCCTGCCATGTTCGACGGCAATCGTTTAGCTTGCTGCCGCCGATCGTTTGAAGATGATGGTCACCTTCGTCCCTTTGCTGGCGCTAGAGTCGACTGCGAACTGCGCCTTGGCGTTCTCGGTCAGCGAGCGCGCGATCAGCGCTCCGAGCTTGCCTGGCTTGGGCCACGTCTCGCCTTCCGGCAGGCCGATTCCGTCGTCCGCCACTATAACCCGGCAGCCGTCGCCATCGACGACGCTGTGCAGTGTTATCGTGCCGCCGTCGCGCCCCCGGAACGCATGCTTTAGTGAATTGGTCAGCAATTCGTTGACGACCAGTCCCGCCGGCATGGCGACGTTTATTGACACGGGATATGTATCCACCTTCATATCCAGGCGGATCCCCTCGACTGCATGCGAGCTCATCACCGCGGACGCGATCTGGCTGAGATAGACGCCAAGATCGACCTCCTCTTTCGGCTCGTCGGCCGTTAGCGTCTGGTAGAGGATCGCCAGAGCGTCGACGCGACCGGCAAGCCGCTCAAACCGTCTCCGGTCGGCCTCGGTCGCGTTGCGGCTTTCCAGCCGGATCAGTGCGGTGATCATCTGCAGGTTGTTCTTTACCCGGTGCTGCAGTTCGCGCAGCAGTGTGTCTTTCTCGCTGACAAGCTCCTCAACCGAGCGCTCATCTCCCGCCTCGCCATGGGCCGATACGTCGACCAGCGCCACCAGCCGGAAGCACATCTTGCCGTTGTCGTCCTCGATCACATTGGAATAAACGTCGACGATCGTCGGCTTATCCTCGTTGCGTTCCAGCCGGTAGGTGCCGACAAAATCGGTTTCCTCGACCACGGCCTCGGCAAGTGGCCGGTTCTTCTGCTCGTGGAGGCCTTTGCCCAAAAGGGCTGCCCAGTTTGCTCGTGTGAGCCTGGCGGCCGTCAGGCCTGACAGTTTCTCGAATTCCGGGTTGGCGTAGACTACGCGCTCCTCAGCGGCCAGGTTCGCAACGGCAATGGCGATCGGCACCTGGTCAAGGAATTTTTTGAACTGTTCGCTTTCCAGTGCGGTTGCAAGGTCAGGTGTATCAAGCAACTGCTCGACCGCCTCGGCCTTTTCTGAATCCGGTGTCATTTGCGCGCCTGTTCCGTGCGGACAATATCAACAATGCAGCGCGCCCGCCATCGCCAAAGCTGCATTTGACGCACCGCGTCATGCACCTGACAACAAGCTTGCGTCGTGCGCAACGGCCATACGTCTAAGATTGCGACCGGCCGAAGGAGAGCGGCAGGCGCCGGGTGCCACGCCTTGTGCCCTTGAAGGGGTGAGGCGGCCCCCGCGGCAAGTGGCTCCGCTGAATATTAAGCTTTTGGTAACCCTCCAAACTCGAAGGCTAAATGGTAATGGCTCCTTTTGCTCTCAATAGGTGTTAGGCCCGATATCGAGGCGAGAAAGAGGAGAAAGGACCAAAATGGCCAACGTACTGAACGCCAAGGGTGTTCCACTCCCCTACAGCGGATCCTCCGTAAAGTGGTATTCGGCGACGAATTCCGGCCCGACACTTTATGGCAGCATCTACAACGACTCAATGTACGCCGACGGTAGCGTCACCGTGACGATGTACGGCGGCAAGGGCGATGACATCTATTATCTGTATTCCTCCAAAAACAAGGCGGTCGAGCTGCCCAACGAGGGTGTCGACACCATCTCGACCTGGATGAGTTACAAGCTCCCAGCGAATTTCGAGAACCTGACGGTCACCGGCGACAAACACTATGCTTTCGGAAACGAGCTAAACAACATCATTACCGGCGGCTCCGGCCAACAGACGCTCGACGGTTTGCAGGGCGATGACGTTCTCAAGGGCGGATCCGGTGCGGACATTTTCGTCGTGACCCCCGGCAACGGCAGTGACCTGATCCTCGACTTTGGCGCCGATGATACCGCGCGCGTCGGGAGCTTCGGCTTCACCTCCTTCGAGGATGTGCACGCCAACATGGTCCAGTCGGGGGCGAACGTCAGACTTAACCTGTCCGATGACGAGTTTCTCGTTTTCGCCAATAAGACCATCGACCAGTTCAACCCAGGCCAGTTCGATCTGGCCCTAGACAGGTCGCATCTGGAACTCACCTTCTCGGACGAGTTCAACACGCTCGACCTGTGGAATGGCTCGAGCGGCACCTGGGACTCGAACTTCTGGTGGGGCGCCGCGAACGGCAGCTCGCTCACGAGCAACAAGGAGCTTCAATGGTATATCGATACCAACTATGCCCCGACGCGTTCCGTCAGCCCGTTCAGCGTTGAGGACGGTGTTCTCTCGATTACCGCCGCCCGGGCTCCCGCGGCAATCCAGCCCTACATAAACGATTACAAATACACGTCAGGTTTGCTGACGACCTATGAGTCCTTCGCACAAACCTACGGCTATTTCGAAATTCGGGCTGACATGCCCGAAAAGCAAGGTGTATGGCCGGCCTTCTGGCTTCTCCCGGCTGACGGCTCCTGGCCACCGGAACTGGACGTCGTGGAAATGCTCGGTCAGGATCCAAACAAGCTCATTCTGACAAGCCACTCCAACGAGACGGGAACTCATACGACAGTGTCCTCGACGGCCTATGCCGCAGATACCGAAGGGTTCCACACTTACGGAGTGCTGTGGACAGAAGACGAACTCGTCTGGTATTTCGACGACGTCGAAGTTGCTCGTGCCGCAACGCCTTCCGATATGCACGACCCCATGTATATGCTGGTCGATCTGGCGGTTGGTGGCCTCGCGGGAGCGCCCGCCGACGGGCTTGCGACACCTGCGGAAATGCAGATCGACTACATCCACGCGTACGCGCTGAACGATTGGCATATCTAGGCGCAAAACCTGACGCTGGCTGCGGTATGGAGATGTGTAAACAAGCCTGATTGCGGGCACGATCTTTGCGCCCGGGACTGAACTTGAACTGATGTGAAGGCGATGTCGCATTCCCATTCGTCCGAGCCGCCACGAACAACCCTCGCTGCGGTTTTGGCTTCTTTCCGCCGCGCGTTCGCTGGAATTGCCCTGATGAGCGGCGTCGTCAATGTTCTGGCGCTGACCGGCTCGTTCTTCATGCTGCAGGTCTATGATCGGGTCGTACCCGGCCGCAGTGTGCCGACGCTTGTCGGGCTTGCCGTATTTGCCGGCATGCTGTTCATTTTCCAAGGCGTTCTTGAGCTTATCCGGTCGCGGTTGCTTGTGCGCATCGGGATGGCTTTGGATGCGCGATTGAGCGGGCAAGTCTATGCCGCCCTTATGCGTTTGCCCCTGCGCACCAAGCTCCCAGGCGACGGCCTTCAGTCGTTGCGGGATCTTGACCAGGTGCGTTCGTTTCTGTCGAGCACTGGTCCGACTGCGCTTTTCGACCTGCCCTGGATGCCGCTGTATCTGGCAATATGCTTCCTGTTCCATCTCTGGATCGGCGTGACGGCGCTGGCAGGCGCTATCATTCTCTCTAGCCTGACTGTGCTTGCCGAAGTTCGCACCAGGGAGCCTGTGAAGAGGGCAAACAGCCAGGCGGCAGCGCGCAATACGCTTGCGGAGGCGACGCGTCGCAATGCAGAGGCTCTGCAGGCGATGGGCTTTGGCGCGCGCATCGCCGAGCGCTGGTCAAGCGTCAACGCCGACTTTCTCAACACGAACGCAAGAGCCAGCGATCTGGCTGGGACGCTCGGCACGATCTCGAAGATCCTGCGCATGATGCTGCAGTCGGGTATACTGGCGATCGGCGCCTATCTGGTCATTCATCAAGAAGCGACAGCCGGTATTATGATCGCCAGTTCGATTATGATGAGCCGGGCGCTCGCACCGGTGGAACTGGCTATCGCCCACTGGAAGGGTTTCGTCAGTGCTCGCCAGGCATGGACCCGGCTGAGCCAGCTTTTGGCCCTGCTTCCTGAAATTGCCACGAGTGTCTCGCTGTCGGCACCTGTATCTGCTCTTGCGGTAGAAAGCATCTGTGTCACGCCACCCGGCGAGCGTCGTGTGGTTGTGCAGGATGTCGGGTTCGCGCTAGAAAGGGGTGCCGGCCTTGGCATTGTCGGACCGAGTGCGTCCGGAAAATCATCGCTTGTCAGAGCGATAGCCGGGATATGGCTTCCAGCCCGCGGGACCGTCAGGCTGGACGGAGCAACGCTCGACCAGTGGTTGCCGCAAGAACTGGGCAACCATGTCGGCTATCTGCCGCAGGATGTGCAACTGTTCGATGGCACCATTGCCGAGAACATCGCACGCTTCGAACCTCAAGCCTCTTCGGACAAGATACTGGCGGCTGCGCGCGCGGCCGGCGTTCATGACCTTGTCGTCCATCTGCCGGAAGGCTACGAAACGCGGATCGGCGAGGCCGGGTCGGCGCTTTCGGCGGGCCAGCGACAGCGGGTTGCGCTCGCACGGGCACTCTATGGCGATCCGTTCCTCGTTATCTTGGACGAGCCCAATTCCAACCTCGATTCCGAAGGGGAGGCCGCGCTGGCGGCGGCAATTGAGGGCGTGCGGGCGCGAGGCGGCATTGCTGTCGTGGTCGCCCATCGGCCGAGCGCGCTTGCAAGCCTGGATCAGGTACTCGTCATGGCTAACGGCCGTGTCCAGGCGTTTGGCCCCAAGAATGAGGTCTTGAGCAAGGTAACCCGTTCGGGCGGCGTTCCCCTGAAGGTCGTCTCCGGCCCTGAGGAGGCGACACACTGATGACGCAACACGCGGCATCGGCGATCGACCGGACCATTCGACGCTATCTGTTCGGCGGCCTCGCGGTCTGCATGCTCCTGGTTGGCGGGGCCGGAAGCCTGGCCGCGGTCACGGAGCTTTCTGGAGCCGTCATTGCTTCGGGAAGGCTGGTCGTCGATTCCAGCGTTAAAAAGGTGCAGCATCCAACGGGTGGAGTGGTCGGTCAGATCCTCGTGCGAGAAGGCGACGCCGTGAAGGCGGGCCAGGTTTTGATCCGTCTCGATGAAACCGTGACCCGGGCCGATTTAGCCATGGTCACCAAGAGCTTGGACGAATTCGAGGCCCGTCTGGCCCGCCTCGAAGCCGAGCGCGATGGCACGGACACCATCGCCTTCCCATCTTCGCTGACGTCGCGGCAGGACGATCCTGAGATCCGGCGTGCGATGGCCGGCGAGCAGTCCTTGTTCGAATTTCGTCGCCAGGCACGCGCTGGCCAGAAGGCTCAGTTGAGAGAGCGCATTGCTCAGCTCGCCGAAGAAGTCGCCGGCTTGAGCGAGCAAAGGGATGCTAAAAGCCAGGAAATCAAATTGATCGGGCTTGAGCTCGACGGCATGCGCAAGCTCTGGGAACGCAAGCTGGTTTCAATCGATCGCATAACGACACTTGAGCGTGACGCAGTCCGGCTTGAAGGCGAACATGGGAAGCTGACTGCCGCAATCGCGCAATCGAAGGGCCATACATCCGAAATCCGCTTGCAGATCATTCAGATCGGCCAGGATTTGCGCAGCGAGGTGGCAACCGAGCTCCGTGACGTCCAGGCAAAGCTCGCCGAGTTGGTCGAGCAAAAGGTCTCGGCCGAAGATCAGCTCAAGCGTATCGATATACGCAGCCCGCAAACTGGCGTGGTCCATCAGCTTGGCGTGCATACGGTCGGCGGCGTCATATCCGCGGGAGAGCTCATCATGCAGATTGTCCCTGTGACAGACGATCTGACGGTCGAGGCGCGTGTGGCACCGCAAGACATCGATCAGCTGATGCCAAGGCAGAGCGCAACGTTGCGACTTTCGGCCTTCAACCAGCGGATAACGCCTGAGCTGAATGGTGTCGTCAGTGAGATCTCCCCCGATCTCAGCATCGATGAGCGAAACGGCGCGAGCTTCTATACTGTGCGTGTCAGCCTGCCGCGCACAGAGCTTACAAGGCTGAAGGGCCTGACCTTGTCGCCCGGTATGCCTGTCGAGGTGTTCTTCTCGACCGGCAGCCGCACAATGCTGTCTTACCTCGTAAAACCTCTGGCAGATCAAATCCAACGGGCATTCAGGGAGGATTGAGTTCGCGTGACGGACTCGGCCATAACCCATGCCGTGCTTAGAGCGTGATGATTAGGTTGCGGCATACTCGGCCTCGGTGAAGGAGTTGGCGCATTCCTTTGATGTGAGAGTGTCGGGATTTTCCCGATGCTCGCAGACGGCGTCGGTGTTGCGTCTGGCGGCCGTTCTCAGCACGTGTTTGGTTTGGCGAGGAGCATCTCGATCGGATCAGGTCTGGCGAGTATTTCGGCAGGAAGAAGAGCTTGGCGCCGGCGTTGCTGACGGCGTGCCGGACGGCCATGACGACGATGTCGCCCGGCTTGAGGGTCGGCAAGAGCATCTTCCATAGAGCCGGAAGCCATTGATCGGCCCGTCTGTGAGCATCGGGCGGCGGCCCGGTCCACTGCGCCCGCCGACGCGCCAAGTCGGGCCGATCTTGCGCGCCCCCGCTGGATGATGAGATGATGACGAACGGCTATCGACATCTTCTTCGTTGTCGCTCCAACCGTCGGTTGGTGGACGCACTGCCGGTGAGAGCCTAACGTTCCTGGACGGTACGCGCGCACCGGGCAATTCCGCCCCCGCATCCCCCATGCCCGGTGCAAAGGCGCTCCGATCGGTCCCGCCGTCCTGGCATGTACGGCGGGACTTTTTGCGATAGGCCTTGGAACCCGCGGTGAAGGCCAGCAACTTCTCCCTCACACATTGCTGCCAGGTCGTGGCCCCGAAGCCGGCGTCTCCTAGTTTCAGCCTGCTTTGTCGCAGATGGCGCTAAGTACGGCCAGCTCCTGGTACCTCGTCCAAGAGATCTGGACCGTTGCCCGCGGGCATTTGGCCGTCGGGCGTAAGCTTGTCCACCGCGTCGGGCAATTCTCTTGTGAGCCGGTCGAGAAGTTCGTCATGGGACAATCCGGTTTGCTCAGCCAGATCGCTCAATGTTTGCGGGTCGATTGCTTTCTCAACCTGATCGCGCTGAACGGGCCGGTTTGATCCTTTACTTACCCACGAATCAACCTGATCGCCCGCACCCGCATTTCTGAGACGGTCCAGGATGTCGCCGAGGCCGCCAGGGGAGCCAGCGCTAGCGTTGGGATCTGTCGATTTCCTACCAGCGATCAACTCGCCGATCTTGTCCCTATTCTTGTAGGCAAGCAGGCCAAGCAACGCTATGGCGACCTTTCCTATATCAAGGCTCATTTCGCATCTCCTTCTATAAGGAAGGGACAAGGCATGCGGCTTCGAAAGGTTCCAT
The DNA here is from genome assembly GCF_040320865.1 of Mesorhizobium sp. M0598. Taxonomy (NCBI): domain Bacteria; kingdom Pseudomonadati; phylum Pseudomonadota; class Alphaproteobacteria; order Hyphomicrobiales; family Phyllobacteriaceae; genus Mesorhizobium; species Mesorhizobium sp. M0598. Next base: position 90,366 of record NZ_JAMYQL010000027.1, read on the forward strand.
GGTTATGCTGCTGGGCCGATATTCGATTCGGTTTTTAGCCGGACGATTGCGGCTTCTCGGCTCGTTCTGACTAGACTTCAGCTTCCGTGCCTCCGCAGAGTCAGCTCGCAGCTCGCGTCGTCTCTCCGGAGGCGCGGGCTTTCTACATTCCGTCACCGATTGTGAGCGACACGCTCATTCAAAATCTTGCATTAGAAACTTGGAAGATGAGTGCAGCGGAAAACACTGCTGGCGCCATGGACAAGAAGGATGGCGACACAATCGTCCTGGCTGGCTTCCGAGCCGCCTGCTCGGGGGTCCGGTGATCCGAGCAGACAGGGCGACAAGGATTTCGAGAGAGAGACCGACGGCAAATGGGTTAGACGATAGCGGTCACGAAAGCCGGGTGGGCATCACAATGTGGGAGGAACAGGAAGAAGCTGACACCGCCCTCGACAGCCAACCAGCCGTGGTTCCGTTGCTCTGGTCGTGTATGTGCTCTCGATCTTGATGCATAGTCGGTGCGATCATTTCGGTCAGCTCGCGCGCCTGTGCCTGCGCAATGCCGGTTCATCGGCTAAAACTTGGACCTGCCCTCCTTCAGTCGCTCGCAACTTGTCTTCTCCCATGTTGAAAACCTGTTTACGTTCGGCCCGTTGGAACCCAATGATTGGCAAAGCGACTTGTTCCTTGAGCTGCCAGCGCCCGACGGTCCCCAGCCGTTCGTGGTCGCTGACGCTGTCGCTGCGGAGACAATCTTTGGCGTGTCGGATCCCGAAACCTTTTCCAAAGCGCCAGCATAGGCCGCCGCATCCGCCACCGCTTAATGCCGCGCTTGACCCTTAGGCGAAGCCGCCTAGGCTTAGCGCAAAGCAGAGTTGAGTTGTCGCAACGCCCCCTGGGCGGCCGATAGCCTGTGTTTTTCGAAGATTGCTAGCTTCTGCTGATAAGTGATCCGCACCTTGGCGTTGCACCCGTGGCATCTGAAGTGCGCGATCGTTCTTAGTGTAGAACCTTTCCTTACTGCCGGATAGGAGCAATCCGGACAATTGAATGTGAGCGCAACATGAGACAAGTCTTTGGCTAAACCCATTCTCAGATCGTGTCCCAGGATGTGGTGGTGTAGCCGGGGCGAGTAGCGTGCCACCGCTGGCAGGCTGATGAGCGGATCATCGCTCATTTGGCTGATGGTTTCCAATGTCATGTATCTGGCGCGCTGGACGGCCCATTCGTCGTTCTGCTCGAGCAGGAGCGCGCCTACGAGGGACGATAGCGTCGGGCAAGATGCCGACGACCTCGGTGCGCCGCTTGATCTCGCCATTGAGCCCAATCACGCGCAGAGTTCCTGGACTGATGCTCGGCTGGCGGCAACTTGCTCGCCAGCCGAGTGAGTTCAGGCGGTGGTCAGGGGAAGCTGGCCAGCCACACACTGGTGATCCCAACCTGCGCCGATGTGCCAATCAGCAACCTTCGTCGGTCTTTTTCACCTGGCCTGGCGCGGCGGTGTTGGCTGCCGTGTCCTGCTGACCTGGCGCCGCCTGCTGAGCGCT
>NZ_JAMYQL010000028.1:0-85103 GCF_040320865.1 Mesorhizobium sp. M0598
CGCGCGCCCCCCCCCCCCCCGCCACCCGCCCCGCTGGGCGCTGCTCGCCCCCCTTCGCCCCCCGCCCCGTCGGAGGCGTCTGGGTTCCCCCCTCGCCGCGCTTTCCCCCCCCCCCCCGCCGGTCTGGGTCCATGGCGACGTCGCCTCGGGCAATCTGCTCGTCGAAGATGGCAAACTCTACGCGGTCGTCGATTTCGGTAGTTCGGCTATCGGCGATCCTGCCTGTGATCTGGTGATCGCGTGGACGGAATTTTACGGCGAGAGCCGTCAGGCGTTCCGCGACGCCATTGCCCTTGACGAGCACAGCTGGGCGCGCGCACGGGGCTGGGCGTTGTGGAAGGCGCTGATCGTCGCTTCGGGACATGACGGCAACCAGCGCGAGGCGGAAAAATCGTGGCGGGTCATCGATGAGGTGCTGGCGGATCACACAAACAGTCAAAGCGGGAAGGCTAATTCAGTCTGAACGCGTCCCGCTCTAGTAACGAAAGCATTACTGCCCGCCCATCTCCTTCCTGAACGTATCGAAATCGACCTGCATGCCGTTGAAGATGGTGCTCCAATGGCGGGTCAGCGCTGAAACGGCGACCGCCTCCTGGATCTCCTCGTCGGTGGCGCCGGCGCGCTTGGCGTCCTGCGTGTCCGACCAGATACAGTAGTTGCACGGGATTTGCGCCGCCACCGCCAGGGAGATCAGCGACTTGACCTTCGGCGGCAGCGCCGTCTTGTCGCTGAGCTGGATGGCCTTGACCTCGGCCCATGCACCGGGCAGACCGGCTTTCGGGAACTGCTTTACGAAACCGGGCACCCCGCCCATGGTCGACTGGATGTCCTTGACGGTCGCGTCATACTCATCGGCATAAGAAGGAGCTGCAGCCAGCGTCAGCACACAGGTGGCGGCGAGCAGGCAGGCGCGGCGGATGGAAGAATGCGTTGATGAAAGAGTACGATAGGCAGACATGACATTCTCCTCTGGCGTTTGTTGGCCTTACGGTGTAAGGTCACGTCGAAAATGAACCTTACAGCGTAAGTTGTCAAGCGGCACCATGGACACATCGATCAAAAAAAAGCGACCGCGCGGCCGGCTGTCTCGCGAGATGATCGAGGATGCGGCTTTGAAGGTGATCGAGAGCGAGGGCCTCGCCGGGTTTTCGATGCGCAAGCTGGCGGCAGAACTCGGCTGCGAAGCCATGAGCATCTATCACCACTTTCCTTCGGTGGCGCATCTCTTCGAAGCCTTGGTGGATCGGCTGATCGGCTCCCTCGAAATGCCCGACGCGGACCTCCCTTGGCGACAAAGGTTACGCATTGCCGTGCAGGATTTCCGCCGCGTCGCGCGTGAGCACCCGGCCTTTGCCACGTTCCTTGTAACCTACCGGATGAATTCGCCGACCTGTCTCACTTGGCTGAACGGCATCCTTGGCCTGTTCGAGGCCGGCGGCTTCGGACCGGAACTGGGCGCGCGGCTGTTCCGCACCACCGGCTATTATCTGATGGGTGCCATCCTCGACGAGACTGCCGGCTATGCAACAGGACCTTCGGCCGTGACCATCGTCAGCGACGAGCAACTGGCGCAGGATTTTCCAAAAGTAGCTGCGGCCGGGCGTTATTTCGGCACCGCCGAATTCGACCGGACGTTTGATCTTGGCCTTGACATGCTCCTGGACGAAATGGAGAACGCCCGCGACTGCGCCAGCGCGCCGAACACCGGGTCTTGACGTCATGCGCTCCCTGTTCGCTCTGATACTGCTCATCGGTACCGGCATCGGCGTCGTCTATCCCTGGGCGATGACCAATTTCTCCGGCCGTGAGATCGGCACCTGGCGGGTTTACGACCAGGGCCGGTTCAAGCCGGTGACCGTGCCCCTGAGCGCACGCGACGGGCCGCTACGCGTGCTGGTCGACCTTACGGCAAGAGCCGAGCGCATCGTCTCGCAGCAGCGCACCGTGTTGACCCTCACTGCCGCCACCGGCGGCAGGACGGTGCTCGCCTCGACGCTGCAGTTCAATCACTCCGACAATCCGCGCCAGGTCAGCCCGCAACTGCCGGACAGGATCTTTCGCGACGAGGCCGGCCTGATCCCGACCGTTACCCCTGGTTCCTACATCTTCACCGTCGGTCCGGGCGACGCCGAAGGCATCCCGATGCGGGCCGTCGATCTCGTCCTGCGCTCGGGTGCCGGCGAGGTCGACCGCCGGGCCCGGCCGGTCGGTTTTTCCCTGATGGCGGCCGGCCTGGTCGGGCTGGTGCTGGCATTCCGTTTCGGCGGCCGCCGGCCGGAAAATCCGAACTCGCAGCCGCCACCGCCGCGCTGGGGTAGGGGCTCCAATTGAACTATCGCCACGCCTACCATGCCGGGAACTTCGCCGATGTCGTCAAGCATGTCGTGCTCAGTCGGCTGATCGAATATCTGAAGCAGAAGGACAAGGCGTTTCGGGTCATCGACACCCATGCCGGCATCGGCCGCTACGATCTGTCCTCGACCGAAGCGCAAAAGACTGGCGAATGGCAAGGCGGCATCGGCCGGCTGGTCGACGCCGCACTCGATGCGCCGGCGGTGGCGCTGCTGGCGCCGTATCTTGAAGCCGTACGTTCGCTCAATCCGGACGGCGGCGTGAAAAAATATCCGGGTTCGCCGTTGATCGCCCGGCACCTGATGCGCAAGCAGGACCGGCTGTCGGCGGTCGAACTGCACCCTAAGGATGCCGCCAGGCTGAAGGTGCTGTTCGACGGCGACTTCCAGACCCGGGTGATCGAGCTCGACGGCTGGCTGGCGCTCGGCGCGCATCTGCCGCCAAAGGAAAAGCGCGGCCTCGTGCTCATCGATCCGCCTTTCGAGGAAGAGGGCGAGTTCGGTCGCTTGGTCGACGGGCTGCAAAGAGCCCATCGGCGCTGGCCAGGCGGCATTTACGCGCTGTGGTATCCGCTCAAGGACCGCAGGGCGGTCGCCGCCTTCCGCAAGGCGCTGAAGCAGACGGGCATTTCGAAGCTGCTCGACATCGGTTTTGAGATCAGGCCGGACGCCGTCGAGCCGAGCCTCGACGGCTGCGGCATGGTGGTGGTCAATCCGCCCTTCACGCTGGAAGGCGAGTTACGGACGCTGCTGCCGGCGCTGCACCGGCTGCTTGCACTTGAGCAGCGGTCGCATTGGACGCTGGACTGGCTGGCGGGAGAGTAGTTTGAGGCGCGGCCCTGCCGTTCCGTCAGCGCAACCATCGTCACCACAACCACGGTCGCTACAACCGCTTGACCGCGCGTCAGCGAATCCGCACAGTGCACGCAGTCGACCTTGAGAGGCTGCCATGACTCGCTTCGCCCAATCCGCCCTTGCCGCACTGCTCGCCTTTTGCACGCCGCTGGCCGCGCCTCTTGGCGTCACCCAGGCAGTCCAGGCGGCCGACCTTGCAATCTATACCGACGAGGATAGCGGCGTCTGCGGCGAGGCCTGGGTGCTGAACAAGATCACCGACCGCTTCTCCTATCAGGTGCATCACGTGCCGCATCTGCCGGATGTGCAGATCGTCGACTTCCAGCGCATCCACCAGCATCGCTATCTGCCGGCCGACGACACCTGGCCGATCGGCCGCCGTTATTGCGGCGCCACCGTCAGCCTCTCCGACGGCGGCGCTCGCACCATCTGGTACCTGATCGAGGAAGGCCAGGGTTTTGCCTCGATCGGCGACAATGTCGAATTCTGCGTCTCGGGCTTCGACCGCTGGATGGTCTACAACGGCCGCTGCCGCGTCCTGCGCTGATCGCGCACTCGCTGATTCCGACTTTTTAGCACCGGCCACCTGATCGACCGTCACCGTTTCCATGCGGCGCAGCATTCGCGGGAAGCGCGATCTGCTGTCACGAGTTTGCGGGGAAACAGCACCACATGGATTCGCTTGTTTATACTGTTGCTCTCGGCGCGGTCGTTGCTGGCTTCGTCCAGGGGCTTTCAGGGTTCGCTTTCAGCCTGGTTGCCATGTCGATTTGGGTTTGGACCGTGGAGCCCCAGCTTGCTGCTGCCATGGCGGTCTTTGGGGCGCTCACCGGTCAGATCATCGCTGCGGTCACCGTCCGCCGGGGTTTTGATCTCAGGCTTCTGCTGCCCTTCGTGATCGGCGGGACCATAGGGATTCCGGTCGGTGTCGCCATCCTGCCCTTGCTGGATGTGCAGTTGTTCAAGCTGGTCTTCGGCGCGCTGCTGGTCGTTTGGTGTCCCTTGATGCTCTTTGCGCGTCGCCTCCCTTCCATCACGGTCGGGGGTCCTGTTGCAGACGGTGCAATAGGTCTGGTCGGCGGCATCATGGGTGGACTTGGCGGCTTCACCGGCCCGGTTCCAACGCTGTGGTGCGTGCTGCGCCAATGGGAAAAGGACAGGCAGCGTATTGTCATCCAGAATTTCAACCTTGTGACCCTCTCCATGACGATGGCCGCCTATCTTGCGGCCGGAAAGATCAAGCTCGAAATGCTGCCGATGTTTGCCGTCGTCGCGCCGGCGATGTTGATACCGACACTCCTTGGCGCGAGACTCTACATCGGCGTTAGCGAGGCGACTTTTCGAAAGATCGTCCTCACACTCTTGGCCGCATCAGGTGCGGCATTGTTGGCATCGTCCTTGCCGCACCTCATAAGCCGGGTTTGAACGACACATCAAAATCCCGACTTCCGCCGTGCCATGCGCTATCGACCGATGCGGCCTGCTCCCGATAGGTAGGCGCAGATCAGTTCGACGAGTTGCTTTTGCAGCTCCGGCGCGGCGAGCATGTTCCGGCGGGCTGCGTTGTGGATCACACCTTCGATCGCCGATGACAGCACGCGCGCCACGGTCTCCATGTCGGCGCCTTTCCTTGGTTTGCGATAAGTGGCGACGGCGGTCGCGTAGTGGTTCAGGTATTGTGCCTGGAACGAAGCATGGGCGGCCCTGGAGCCGCGATCGCCCGGCGCCTCGTCGAGCAGCACCTGATGTAGTGTCGGGTGAATGCTGTGCGCGGCGATCATGCCGCGCACCAGCTCCTGCGCGAATTTCCTGAGCGGCTTTTGGTCTTCCGCCGAATCGCGAATGACCGACAGCACATGATCGAAGTGACGGCGCCGGACGGCAGCGAGCAGGGAAAGCTTGTCGGGAAAATACTGGTAGAGCGTGCCGATGCTTACACCTGCTGTCTCGGCAACCTTGTTGGTGGTGAAGCCGGCCCACCCCAGCCCGCTCAGAACATGAGCCGCCGCCTCGATGATCGCCTCGACGGTTGCCCTGGAACGCGCCTGACGCGGCTGTTTGCGCATGCGCGGATGCGGTTTTGCAATGCGAGTAGACACGTTCGCCCATTCTCCTGAAAATATAAACAACATACTCGCATTTCCGGAAAAGGACACCGACCATGAATGCGCTCGCTCTGCTTCGCAGCCTGTTTGCCTATCAGGCCTGGGCCAATGACGAACTGCTGGACAAGCTCGCGAGTCTCGACTCGCATGTTCACGGCAAGGAACGGCAGGCCGTGATACGGCTCGTCGATCACAGCCATGTGGTGTCGCGGATATTCTCGGCGCACCTGGTTGACGCAAGCCATGGCTACTCCGCCGACACCACCGAGGACACGCCGGCGTTCGACGAACTTCGCGCCGCGGTCGCAGCGACCGATCGCTGGTATCTCGATTATCTCGAAACCGTTTCGTCGCGGCAGCTGTCCGAGCCCGTCGCATTCGTGTTCACCGACGGGGATAAGGCATTGATGTCGCGACAGGAAATGCTGACCCACGTTGTACTGCACGGCGGCTATCATCGCGGTGAAGCGGGGCGCATCCTGGCGCAGATTTCGGTCATGCCGCCATGGGATACCTTCGCCGTCCATCTCCACAGGGCCGAGCCTTCGCGCCGGCTGCAGATAAGCCGTGAACCGCTCGGCGCCTGAACGGCCGAGCGCTTTCGATCACGGTCGGCTCGACCGGATCTATCGAACGATATCCTGTCCTTTAGAAATGCGAGCTATCTGCTTACTTTCATCGCGTCGTGCAAGATAGTGCAACGGCGTGCTCGTCGCGTTGCTTCCTACTTACCTGTAGTTTATCGTTTCGGACAAGACGAGGCGGGCGACCGCCTTCGCTCTTGACAATGTTCGCGCCGAGCGTCGGACGTTGAAGCGCAAAGCAGGTCAAAAAGGTCCTGAGCTTGACGAGAAGACCGGTCGAGATAGAGCGACCAGAATTTCTGTCGCAGAACTTCGCTGCGGGACACAAAGATTCGCAGCCGATTTTTGCGCGGGTAAAATGGTCGCGCGCTCGCCGTAACCAAAACTTAAGCTGCAAAAATCATTCTAATGCTTCGCTGGCTAGCAAGCCGCGAGTCAGATATGCAATGCGCGCCGGGTCAATAACGGCCGTCGGCACAACGGAAGGGGCATGATATGGCTAAGCAGTCATCCAAAGCGCCGGCATCCAAGGCACCGGCAAAGTCACCGGCAAAGAAAGCACCGGCAAAAGCAGCCGCGGCAAAGGCCGCAAGTGCTGTGAAGAAAGCAGCACCCGCTGCCAAAGCGAAAGCCGCCGCGCCTAAGGCAAAAGCAGCGCCGGCCAAAAAGCCGGCCGCCAAGGCCGCGGCAAAACCGGCCGTGAAGAAAGCAGCACCTGCCAAGGCGAAAGCAGCACCGGCCAAGGCCAAGGCTGCACCGGCCGAGAAGGCCGCACCGGCCAAGAAGCCGGCTGCAAAGGCCGTGGCGAAGCCCGCTGCGAAGAAGGCAGCACCGGCAAAGGCAGCCGCTGCCAAATCTTCTGCGGCGGTGAAGAAAGCAGCGCCCGCGGCCAAGCCGAAGGCAACGACGCCCGCACAGGCGAAGGCCAAGAAGTAGTCGCGGTCCTGCTGTCGCCGGGGACAGTACTCAAGACAGCCAGGGCGGGATGCCTAATAGGCGCCTCGCTTGCTGGTTGACAGTCGGGCAGGATCAGAAAGAGGCGGGAGGAAGACGTCTTTTCGCAGCTCCCAGGACTTCGCCATGCGGCGAAGTCCGGTGGGATTTTCGTGGCTGCCAAAACCAACCTTCGGTGCAAGGCCGAGTTGGTAGTTGCTCGGATCTGGATTGTCCGACCTGCTCGCGTCTGCCGCCGCACCTCCGGCTCATCGCATCCGAACGCGAGACTATGGCTGCACGCTGGCGGCGCGGTTTTCCGCCTCTGGCCGTTGATGAACCCTGCATGATCGGTCAACAGTGCCACGCACGAGCCCCTGTCGGAATCGGGTCATGCGCGAAGTCACAATGCTACCGCGTCCTTTTGCGCGTCCAATAGGACGTATGGAGCTGTAGCCGGCAAACAGGAATCGACAATGCCCAGACTGCTCTACGCGTCTACTTCCCCCTACAGCTCCAAAGTGCGCATGGCAGCACTTCATGCCGGCATTGCGATCGATCTCGTGCCGATAAAGACCGAGGAAAGGCCGGCCGAACTGATCGGCGCCAATCCGCTCGGCAAGATCCCGGTGCTGGTGCTCGATGACGGCCGCTCGGTCCACGACAGCCGCGCCATCACCCAGCATCTCAACCGGATGTCGAAGAACGCATTGTTTCCGCGCAATCCCGACAAGCGCCTTGAGGCGGAGGTGCTGGAGGCATTGGCCGATGGCATCTGCGACTGCGCGCTGTCGATGGTCTATGAGCGGCGCACGCGGCCGGAAGAGATGGTCTACCAGCCTTGGCTCGAGCGCCAGTGGACGAAGATTTCGGACGCGCTCGATCTGCTCAACGCGAACCCGCCGAAGCTGCCGAAGAAAATCACCCTCGGCCAGATCGCATTGCGCGCCTGCCTCGGCTATCTCTCGCTGCGCTTCGCTGGAAAATGGGAAAAGGGCCGCGGCCGGCTGACGCGTTGGGCGGCACGCTTCGACGAGAAATTCCCGGAGCTGAAGCCCGCCATCCCGGCTTGAGGGCGGGCGGCCTCAAGCGGTGCCACAAAAAAAGCCGGGCGCGAGGCCCGGCTTTTTCGTGTCGTGGCTTGGACGACTTAGAACTTCATACCGACGCCGAAGGTGACGCGATTGTCGGTCGACTTGACCTTGCCGATACCGTCGAAGTCCTTCCTGCCGAAGTCCGTGTAACGATACTCGACACGGCCGAACACATTGTCGGTGATCTTGATGTCGGTACCCACGCCGGCTGTCCAGCCAAACTGCGTGTTGGTGTCGCTTACGCCGGCAGCTTCAATCTTCTGGTTCTTCAGCGCGCCACCGGCGGTGCCGTAGAGCAGGATGTCCGGGGTGACAGCGTAGCCGAGGCGGGCACGCAGCGAGCCCTCGAAGCCACCCTTGGCCTCGATGCCGGCATCGTCGCCCTTGACCCCGTTGTAGCCGATATCGGCTTCGGCACCGTAGACGAAGTTCTCCTGCTGCCAGTTATAGCCGCCGAAGACGCCGCCGACAAAACCCTTGGTGTCGACGTCGACGCCAATGTCTTTGGCTTTGGCATGGCCAGCGAAGCCGTAGCCGACGCTCACACCGGCATAGGGACCGGCCCAGGATGCGACCGGAAGTTCTGCGATCGGCGCAGGTGCCGGCGGCTCTTCCTGAACCACGTCCGCGGCATAGGCGGTTCCGCCGAGGGCGAACAGCCCAAATGCCACCGCGAGCGGTCGCGCAAATTTAAGATTGGCTTGCATTGTTCTTTACTCCTTAAGCCACAGGACACAGGCTTGTTTTTTCATGAGCGCCCTCAACCCGTCCGGGGGGTGAAACGGATCCGGCGTTCAACGGTTCCAAATGTCGTGTCGAAATGCGGCTGAAGCGAACCTGAACTTGGGTCATTACCTGGCACGAATGAGGCAGAACCTTGACGTTGCATCTTCGCAACAGCGAATGTCAGCAGGTTCGCCGTGCTGCACTGCACACGGCTTGGTGTAAGGGCTCCAGCGCCCTATATTGCGGGCGGGCTGGCCCGAATTCCGGTCGAGCCAAAACGCCCACCGGCCACTTTGCCACAATCCTGCCCCAGGTGGAAATGGGATTTAACGCTTGGCGGGCCATAATTTGCCGGCGCGATCCCGGCAGGTCGGAATCGGCATCGGATTAAGGATTGACAGATGAGCAAGGTCGCCGCGACGGCACTGGTGACGGGCGGGGCGAAGCGGATCGGCAGGGCGATCGTCGAAGATCTTGCCGCGCATGGTTTTGCCGTAGCCATTCATTGCAATCGCTCGCTGGCCGAGGCGGAGGAACTGGCGGCCCAGATCACCAGTGGTCATTTTGGTCGACATGGCCGGGCCGCAGTGGTTGCTGCTGACCTGACCGACATGGACGCGGTCAGCAACCTTGTCGGCCGCGCTGCGGCGGCGCTCGGGCCGGTGTCGCTGCTGGTCAACAACGCCTCGCTGTTCGAGCACGACAGCGTTGAGGATTTCGAGTGGCCGGCCTGGGATCGCCATTTCGCCATGCATGTCAAGGCGCCGGCGCTGTTGGCACAGACTTTCGCCCGGGCCTTGCCGCAGAACAATGAGGGGCTGATCGTCAACATGATCGACCAGCGCGTCTGGCGGCCGACGCCGCGTTATTTCTCCTATGCGCTGTCGAAGTCGACCTTGTGGGCGGCGACCGAGATGATGGCGCAGGCGCTGGGTCCCCGCATCCGTGTCAACGCCATTGGTCCTGGCCCGACCTTGAAGAACACGCGCCAGCACGACAGCGATTTCGATGCCCAGATTGCCGGGCTGATCCTGAAACGCGGCCCGGAATTGCCGGAATTCGGTGCCACTATCCGTTATCTCTGGGCGGCACGCTCGGTCACCGGCCAGATGATCGCGCTTGACGGCGGCCAGCATCTTGCATGGCAGACGCCCGATGTGACAGGCATGACGGAATGAGCCCCATGGACCAGAAACAAAAAACGCGCGGTGGCGCCGACGACCTGCCGCCCGAAATCGACCTCGAGGACGAGGCGGCCGAGGAGGTCGTCGAGCCTGCAGCCAGCGGTCCGGACGTTACCTTCACCGCCATCGACTGGACCCCGCATGCCGGCGACGCCGACGGCATGGTCGGCGCCGAGGTGATCCAGACGCTGGTAAAGCGGCTGCCCAATGCGCCCGGCGTCTACCGCATGATGAATGCCGCCGGCGACGTGCTCTATGTCGGCAAGGCACGCAGCCTGAAGAAGCGGGTCACCAGCTACGCGCAAGGCCGGTTCCACACCAGCCGTATCGGCCGCATGGTGCGCGAGACATCGACCATGGAGTTCGTCGTCACCCGCACCGAGATCGAAGCGCTGCTGCTTGAAGCCAACCTCATCAAGCGCTTGCGGCCACGCTTCAACGTGCTGATGCGCGACGACAAGTCGTTCCCCTATATCCTGTTGACCGGTGACCATGTCTCGCCCGGTATTTACAAGCACCGCGGCGCGCGCTCGCGCAAGGGCGACTATTTCGGCCCCTTCGCCTCGGCCGGCGCAGTTGGCCGTACCATCAACTCGCTGCAGCGCGCCTTCCTGCTCAGGAGCTGCACCGACTCCTTCTACGAGAACCGCACCCGGCCTTGCCTTTTGTTCCAGATCAAGCGCTGCGCCGGCCCGTGCACCGGCGAAATCTCGCACGGCGACTATGCAAGGCTTGTCGCCGAGGCGAAGGATTTTCTCTCCGGCCGCAGCCAGAAGGTGAAGACCGAGATCTCCGCCGCCATGCAGCAGGCTTCGGAGAACCTCGATTTCGAACGCGCCGCCATCTATCGCGATCGGCTGGCGGCGCTGTCGCATGTGCAGAGCCATCAAGGCATCAATCCGCAGACCGTCGACGAGGCCGATGTCTTCGCCATCCATCAGGAGGGCGGCCAGGTCTGCATCCAGGTGTTCTTCTTCCGCACCGGCCAGAACTGGGGCAACCGCGCCTATTTTCCCAAAGCCGATCCGGCGCTCGAAGCCGGCGAGGTGCTGGGATCGTTCCTGGCGCAGTTCTACGACGACAAGCCGCCGCCGCGCACCATCCTGTTGTCGCATGGCGTCGAGGACCAGGACTTGCTGGCGGAGGCGCTCTCCACCCGCGCCGGCCGCAAGGTGTCGATCTCCGTGCCGCAGCGCGGCGAGAAGAAGGACCTGACCGACAACGCGCTGCAGAACGCGCGCGAGGCGCTCGGCCGGCGGCTCGCCGAAACCTCGACCCAGGCGCGGCTGCTCACTGGCTTTGCCGAGACCTTCGGCCTGGAAAAACCGCCGGTGCGCGTCGAGGTCTATGACAACTCGCACATCATGGGCACCAACGCCGTCGGCGCCATGGTCGTCGCCGGGCCGGAAGGTTTTGTGAAGAACCAGTATCGAAAGTTCAACATCCGCTCGACCGAGATCACGCCGGGTGACGATTTCGGTATGATGCGCGAGGTGATGCAGCGGCGCTTCTCGCGGCTGTTGAAGGAACATGGTGACGCCCCGCAAACCGAGGGCGCGGACGAGGCGAGCCCTACCGAACCGGGCGACGATATCGAGGACGCGGGCGGCTTCCCCGCCTGGCCCGACGTCATCCTCATCGACGGCGGCCAGGGCCAGATGACGGCGGTGCGCAAGATTCTCGCCGATCTCGGCATCGAGGACCGCGTCGTGGCCATCGGCATCGCCAAGGGTCAGGACCGCGATGCCGGCCGCGAACGCTTCTTCGTCAAGGGCAAGGCCCCATTCTCGCTGCCCGTTCGCGATCCGGTGCTCTATTTCGTCCAGCGGCTGCGCGACGAAGTCCATCGCTTCGCCATCGGTTCGCACCGCGCCCGCCGCAAGAAGGAGATGGTCAAGAGCCCGCTCGACGAGATCAGCGGCATCGGCCCCGGCCGCAAGCGCGCGCTGCTGATGCATTTCGGTACGGCCAAGGCCGTCAGCCGCGCCGCCGTCGAGGACCTGGTCAAGGTCGACGGCATTTCCGAGCAGGTGGCGAAATTGGTCTACAATCATTTTCACGAGAGCTAAGACGTATTGCCGACATTTCGGCTGGCTAATCGATTCTGGCCTGTTGACCCCCCACATTCGCTTCTGATTTGACTAAGCAGGCAGAAAGAGTTCCCAAAACATGGCTCAGCGCGCATTCAACCTGCCCAACATGCTCACTTATGCCCGCATCCTGGCGGTGCCGCTGGTGGTGCTGTGCTTCTTCCTGGAAGGGCATCTGAAATCGAGCGACTTCGCGCGCTGGTCGGCGCTCATCATTTTCCTGCTCGCCTCGATCACCGATTACTTCGACGGCTATCTGGCGCGCGCCTGGCAGCAGACCTCCAACATCGGCAAGATGCTCGACCCGATCGCCGACAAGCTGCTGGTCGCCACTTGCCTGCTGCTGCTTGCCGCCGACACCGACCGCCATGCCGGCATCGCCGGCTGGTCGCTATGGGCGGCGATCATCATCCTGTGCCGCGAGATCCTGGTCTCGGGCCTGCGCGAATATCTGGCGGCCTTGAAGGTCTCGGTGCCGGTGACGCAGCTCGCCAAATGGAAGACCACCATCCAGATGATCGCCATTGCTTTCCTGCTGGCGGGACCTGCCGGCGACAAGATCTTCCCGCTGACCACCCAGACCGGGCTGGTGCTGCTGTGGATCGCAGCCCTGGTGACGCTCTACACCGGCTACGACTATTTCCGCGCCGGCCTCAAGCACATCATGGATGAATAAAATGTCGACGAAGCTCATCTATTTCGCCTGGGTGCGCGAGCGGATCGGCAGACCGGAGGAAGAGGTCGAACTGCCGGCCGGCATCGAAACGGTCGCCGACCTGTTGCGCTGGCTGAAATCGCGCGGCGAGGAGTACGAGAACGCGCTGCAATATCCTGACGTGATCCGCGTCGCCATCAACCAGGAACATGTCGAGCACCGCGAGAAGATTGCCGGCGCGCGCGAGATCGCGCTGTTCCCGCCGATGACCGGTGGCTGAACCATGTCCGCGGTGGTGCCGGTCGTGCGCATCCAGGCGGAGGATTTCGACGTCGCCGCCGAGATCGCCAGGCTGACCAGGGGTCGCAACGATATCGGCGCTGTGGTGACCTTCTCCGGCCTTTGCCGCGACGAGCAAGGCAGGCTCTCGGCGCTCGAGCTCGAACATTATCCCGGCATGGCGGAAGCCGAGATATCCCGCATCGCCGGCGAGGCAATCGAGCGCTGGCCGCTGCAGGGGCTCACCGCGATCCATCGCCACGGCAAGATCGCGCCCGGCGAAAACATCGTGCTGGTGGTGGCGGCTTCCGTCCACCGGCAGGCGGCGTTCGAGGCCGCGAATTTCCTGATGGACTATTTGAAATCACGGGCGCCGTTCTGGAAAAAGGAACACCATAGCGACGGTTCCGAGGGCGGCTGGGTCGACGCCAAGGAGGCCGACGACAAGGCGGCGGGCCGCTGGAAGCAGCCGCCGTCCAAATAAATCCCTGGACAGCCATGCCCATACGCCGCCAGCCATTCATTGACCGCATCCTGCGAGACCCTTCGCCGGAAGGGGAGCAGGATCATGCTGGACAGGATCGCCGAGTTCTTCATCTTCGGACTGGTGCCGCTGGCCGTCGGCATCCTGGCCGTCCCGGATCATTCCGCGGCTGCCGAAAAGACCCTCAAGGGCGAGGTGATGTATCGCGAGCGCATCGCGCTGCCGCCCAATGCCGTGCTTTCCGTGCAGCTTGCCGACGTGTCGCTGGCCGACGCGCCGGCCGCAATCATCGGTGAGCGCAAGGTGGTGCCGGCCGGCCAGATGCCGATCAAGTTCGAGATCAGCTTCGACCCGCGGGTGATCCGGCCTGATATGACCTACGCGCTGCAGGCGCGCATCACTGTCGACGACCGGCTGCTGTTCGTCACAGATGCGCGCCACCAGGTCGACCCGCTCAGCGACGCGCCACAGACCATCATGCTGAAAATGGCGGCGCCGAGCGATGCGCCGGCGGCAGCCTCGGTGTTCGGCCAAAGCTGGCTGGTCGAATATATCGACGGTGTCGGCGTGATTGCCGAGCCGCGGGCGACATTCCGGATCAGCGAAGCCGGCAAGGCCGGCGGCAGCGGCCCTTGCAACGTCTATTTCGCCACCGCCAGGGTAGACGGCTCGACGATCGCCATCAGCGACATCGGCTCGACCTTCAAGGCCTGCGCGCCTCAGGTCATGGCCGAGGAAAAGGCGCTGTTCGAGGCGCTGGCCAAGGCGGCATCCTACCACGTCGACGCCGGCAAGCTTGTCATCATTGACAGCGGGGGCCGCGCCATTCTGCGCTTCAACGCCGCGAGCTAGCGCATCACCCAAGCCGACTACTCTCTGCGGCAGCTGCATGCCGATCACGTTGTGTTTCAGCGGGAATAGGCCGGGCAGGGGGCGCGTTAGTTCTTCATAAATGGCGGGTAAGGCAAAAGGGACGTTTGTCCCTTCGTTGAAGCCGCCAGAATGGCTGCGGCTCGTTCTGGCCTTAACTCAAAGGAGTCCAGACATGAAAACGCACACGCTTATCCTTGCCGCCACCGGTGCATCGCTCCTTGCCTTTACCGGCCTTGCCAAGGCGGACGACCATCTCGTCAATGCTCTTGACCACGGTCTCAAAGCGGACAGCCAACCGTTCCAGACCAACAAGGCCGGCCATAGCGGCGATCTCGCACCGGGGCAGGGCAGCCCGTTTTCAGGTGAAGAGACCAAGACCCCGTCCACCGACACGGAAGCGGCGAACGAACATGCGAACGTGAAGGAACGCCAGGCGAAATAGACTGGCAGAACCCGCCGCTAGGGGGCGGCGGGCGACATGTATCGGGCGACGATGCCGCATCTCATGCGATATTTCTCAATTCGTCGCGAGTTTGAATACCGCGCCATAGTGATAGGGCGGCACATCAACCAGCTCGGCGAGCTTGAACCCGCTCGCTTCCACCGACGCGGTGGTCTGTTCGGGTGACAGCCTCAGCTCGGTCTTTGGCCCGCGCGGCTCGCCCAGGACCGTGGTCTGCTCGCGCGGATACTGGTGCCAATTGACGATGGCAAAACGACCGGCAGGGCCAAGAGTCGCGCGCACTGCGCGGGCAAGCCGCGGCCGATCCGGAACGCCGTGGAAAGCGTTGGCGATGAAGACGAAGTCGACGGTTTGAGGCACCAGCCTGGCAACTTCATAGGCGTCGCCCGCCAAAAACTCGCAATTGCCCGCGCCTCCTTCGGCCAGCCGCCGCCTGGCGACTTCGAGCAGATCGGCATCGATGTCGATAGCGATCACATGACGGGCGACCCTGGCGATTGGCAGCGTGAACCAGCCGTCGCCGCAGCAGAGATCGACCACGTCCGTGCCGGGCGTCATGCCGACTGCCGCCAGGACACTGGCAGGCTCGGGCCACAGCGCTTCCCACCAGCCGCCGGTTGGCATTTCGGTGCCTTGGAAGAAACCGGGAATGGTGCTGGTCATGGCCTGGTCGGCTCCATTGTCGGGACCGCGTTTGATCCGCCCTCCGAGCTTAACGCACCCGTGACCCGTCGAGGAGCCTGAAGCTGAAAATGTCCGTTACTGCATGTCGCGCAAAAGTGTGCAGCGGTTTTGCGATAACGACACGCATCAAGACAAGAAACCTAAAGCGCGTCGCATGAGGCCGGTCGAACGCGACGCGCTTTAGCAAAAAAGGCCGGCGTTGCGCCGGCCTCTTTTATGGGGTTCGGGATGCCGGCTCAGCCGACGATCTCGGTGTCCGAGAACCAGTATTTGATCTCCTGCGCGGCGGTTTCCGGCGCATCGGAACCATGCACGGAATTCTCGCCGATCGACAGCGCGTGCAGCTTGCGGATGGTGCCTTCGGCTGCGCTTGCCGGATTGGTGGCGCCCATCACTTCGCGGTTCTTGGCAATGGCGTTCTCGCCTTCCAGCACCTGCACGACTGTCGGGCCCGACGACATGGACTCGACCAGCTCGCCGAAGAACGGACGCTCCTTGTGGACGGCATAGAAACCTTCCGCCTCGCGGCGGCTCATCCACACCCGGCGCGAAGCGACGACGCGCAGGCCGGCATCTTCCAGTATCTTGGTGATAGCGCCGGTGAGATTGCGACGGGTCGCGTCCGGCTTGATCATGGAAAAGGTGCGTTCGAGCGCCATGGGATCGTCCTTGTGATGGAGAGTGGAATTGAAGGTGGCGGGCTCTATACAAGCCGCCCGCCGCCTTGCCAAGGGGAGGCCGGCCCGGCGCGCATTTCTGCGCTGGGGCGGCGGACTTTCAAGTCGAACCATGCCGCCGCTCCATCTTTTTGCTGAGCATCGGATTTTCCAACAACCGGTACCCACTTTGGGTCCGATCGACTGGCCGCCCTATAGCGCGTCGTCGCAAGCCTGAGACTACGTCGTCATAACTGCATCTCGATCGTCAGGTTGGCCGTGTCGCCAGCCCCGAGGCCTTCGCGAACCCGCACCGCGGTCTTGATCGGCAAGAGCAGGCTGCCGGATTTCTTGTCGGGAAACAGCGATGTCCGCCATCTGGTCTGGCCGATGACGGCTTCCACGCCTAGCGAGCCCCAGGGCCTTGCCATCCCCACCATCGCCGTCTTGATCCGGGCTCCAAGCTCCGGCGGCAGCGTCACGAAATGCCAGCCGCCCTTGCCCGGATAGACCCAGATCTCGGCCTGCATGTCGTAGCGAAACATTCTATGCCCTTCCTCAGGTTAAGCCCGTCACGACTGGCTTTGCCATGGTGTCTTGCTGGCAATGCTGACGATCGGCGAAACCATCCATGACATCCACAGCCCTGCAGGGAGGAGTCATTCTTCCCCGCGCAGCGCCGCCATTCCACTACCGCCTTGTCACGATAGACGGCCGCCGCGTTTCCCAGCCTTCCCGCTCCAGTTCCGGCACGCTGTGGTTCTCGCTGGGGTAGCCGATGCAGAAGTAACCGATCAGTGTCCACTCCGGCGGCACGTCCAGGATCGTCGCCATCTCGGCCGGATCGAGGATGGAGACCCAGCCCATGCCTATTCCTTCGGCTCGCGCCGCCAGCCACATCGTGTGGACCGCCATGACAGCCGAATAGTCTATGGTGGCTGGCATGGTCAGGCGGCCAAGCCCATGCCCTTGCTCGGTTGCGCGGTCGGCGAAAACCGCAAGCTGGCAGGGCGCCTCATTCAGGCCGGCAAGCTTCAGGCGCGAATACAGGGCGGCGCGTTCACCGCAAAAGGTTTGGAGTGCCTCCGCGTTGCAGCGCTCGAAGCAGGCCCTGACGGCGGCGCGGCATGCCTCGCTCTCGGCGACGACGAAGCGCCAGGGCTGGCTCAGCCCGACGGACGGTGCGGCGCTGGCAAGCTCGAGCAGCCGCTCCAGCGCTCCATCGGGGAGCGGCGTCGGCTTGAACCGCCTGACGTCCCGCCGCCACAGGAAAAGGTTGGCGAGCGCAGCGCGAAAATCGGCCGAGAACTCTGGGTTTGCGGTCATGGCGCGCTGCCTTTGTTGTGATTGCCCGGTTCGCCGGATGTTCGTCTTGTTTGCTTCGATCCGGGCAGTGATGAGGCGCTTCGAGCGACACTTCGTCTACCGCATTGTCGCATTTCGCCGGCTGGCAACTTTCAGCTAAGGCCGGACGACGTCCCTGCCCGCAACGCCGTTGGACCTCGATCGGCAAAACAAAACCCGCCTCGGCAGGCCGGGCGGGCGTCGGTGCGAATCATCACCATACAGAGATTAGTAGCATAGCTGCCGGCACAAAGCAAGAACAAAATGTGCCGCCGCCGATGAAAACTGCCGATTTCAACTCTCGAGGCGGGAGATCGCTGCCGCCGCGACTTTGCGGCCGAGGCCGCCATGCAGATCGAGGCATCGTTCGAACCATTGCGCCACGACATCGGTGTCGTCGAGCAGCCGGTAGGGCGTGGCGATGCGCGCCCATTGCAGCGCGCCGAAAACGATGTAGTCGGCAAATAGCGGCGACCGGCCGCCGATGAAGGGCTGATAGCCAAGCATCGAGCGCAGCGGCTCCAGCGAGGCGCGGAAGCCGGCGAGCCCGGCGTCGCGGGTGGCGTATACCGCCTCCAGGCGCTTGCCGAAGCGCTGCTCGCGGTTCTGCCGGAAATAGGCGGCGTTCGCCTCGTCCTGCATGGCATGGAGGTCCAGTATCGCCGCGGAAGTGACGTAGGGATGGATGGTCAGCTGCGACCAGCGTTCGATGAAGCGCGCCGTCGCCTTGCCGCCGTCGCCGGAAAACAATGTCGGCCGCTCGGGATACGTCTCCTCGAGATAGAGCGCGATGGCGAAGGAATCGGCGACCACCGTCTCGCCGTCGCGGATCACCGGAACGAGCTTCGAGACGCCGCCTTCCACCTTCGGCACTTCAAGAAAACGGGTCGGCACGCTGGCGATGTCGAGCCCTTTGTGAGCCAGCGCCATCGCCGCCTTCCAGCAATGTGGGCTGAACGGGCGGGCGGCGTCGCGTCCGACAAGGTCGTAGAGCAGAATGGTCATTGGCGGCAGCGTCCTTGCAGTCTAACTATGGCCGAAACAGACCCGCGCAGGGGGTCTCGCAGGTCGAGAGAAGAATGAAACAGCATTTCAGAATGTTTGCGGCCTACAATCAATGGGCCAACGGCCGCATCTACGATGCCGCCGCCGATCTCGATGAGGAAGAGTTCGACCGCAATATCGGCGTCTTCTTCGGTTCGATGATGGGAACGCTCAACCACCTCCTGGCAGCCGACCGTATCTGGATGAAACGCTTCACCGGCGAGGGCGACGCGCCGGCAAGGCTCGACACGATCCTGCACCGCGCCTTGCCAGGCTTGCGGCTGGCGCGCGAGGCCGAGGACAAACGGATCATCGACTGGGTCGACGGCCTGAGCGACAAGGCGCTGTCGGGCCGCTTCTCCTACATGACCGTCTCGGATATGCGCACCGTCTCGCAGCGGCTGGCGCCGGCGCTCGACCACTTCTTCAACCACCAGACCCACCACCGCGGCCAGGCGCATGCGATCCTGACCATTCTGGGCAAGCCAAGCCTCGGACTGGACCTGACGATGTTCCAGCGCAGCGAGGAGGGCAGGGCCTTCGCCTGAACCTGGGGCGGCTGGTGAAGCGGACGGTGGATAGAGGACGATCTGCCGAGATTGCAAAACGCGCCAAAACATTTTATGGAGCGGACGGTCGTGAGGGGCGGCCGCTTCAGCAGCATTCAGCAGCAACAGCGAGAATTGGCACGCATGCCCAATGAACCCTTGCGCCTTGTGGCGTTCTTCGCCGTGGTCCTGGCGCTTCTCAACTCCGGTTATTATTTCCACCAGGGCGACATTGTCGCGACCATCTATTTCATGATCGGCGCCATTCTTGTGACCGCGGTCACGCGGATGAGCATCAGAAGGCAGCTGATTTAGGACCGATCTCCTTATCTGGCCGCCATCTCGACGGCTGGTTCGCTTCGACTGCGATCGAATTGAAAGCAAAGTCTTAGGACTTCGTTTGCGCTGTTGCTTCAAGGTAGCCGGCTGAAGCAGGAGCAAAAGCATGCAGATCGATTTGTCCCCGACGAGCTGGGGCAGGGTCGTGGCGGTTACCGTCGCGGGCACGGCGGTCTGCATTGCAGCCGCGTTCTTCGTCGATTCCTTCAATTTCCCATATTTGTCGCCGGAAGCGCTGTGGCGGGCGCAGCTCACAGACCTGCTGCTGCCGTTTGTCCTGGCCAGCTCGTTCTTCTTCTTCCTCATGTGGAAAATGCGCCAGCTGGCCATCGCGCAGAAGGCACTGGCCGTCGTCGCGGCGACCGACAGCCTGACGGCGGTATTCAACCGGGGTGCGTTTTCCATGCTCGTCGAGGCCTATCTCGAACAGGCACGCAGCCATTCCGTCGTTAATGCCGGCGCCTTGCTGATCGTCGATGCCGACCATTTCAAATCCGTCAACGACCGCCTCGGCCACGACTGCGGAGACCAGGCGCTCAAGCTGATCGCCAGGACAATCCAGGGCCAGCTACGCGGCGCCGATATCATCGGCCGGATCGGCGGGGAGGAATTTGCGGTTTTCCTTCCCGGCGCAGATCCTTCGCAGTCCTGGCTGGTGGCGGAGACAATTCGCCGACGCGTCCGTGAGGCGGAGTTCTCGCCTGGCGGCCGGCCCTGTCCTCTCTCGGTCAGCATCGGCGGCGTCGCCTTCAGCGGGCCGACCACCTACGCCGAGATGTTCGTGGTGGCGGACAAGCACCTTTACAAGGCCAAATCGAACGGCCGCGATCAGGTCAGTTTCGAAACCGCGGCAGCGGGCGACCCGCCGGGCGGCGGCCCGATGACGGTCCATTGATGGTCGTTTCTGTCAGGCGGCGTAGCCGCCGAGGCCCCGGGCGACCGGCTTGACCGAGACTGCCGGCTGGGCGGCCGGCCAGAGGATGCCTGCCGTCACGGCGAAGGTGATCAGGGCGTCGCGTGCCGCTTCGGCCGAGATATCGCCGGCACGTGCCGCCTCGCAGGCCTTTACCGCGGCGCCATAGCTCAGCCGGCGGCGCGAAGGCGGGAACTCGGTCAGGAATTCGTGCATCTCGGAGAACGAAGCGATCGTACGCTTGTAGCCGGCGCCAACAGTTAGGGCGACCGGGGTGGAAAACGTCCTGTCGTGCATTCTGGCCTCTCGAATGGGCGGAGGTCACGGCGGACGCCGTTCTCCGGTCTGGGGGTCGGGCAGAAACGCGGATCACGGCGCGAGGTTCCATGTTGCCGGGATTGTTTTTTCGCCGGCTCTGGGAGCGGTCGCCGGGCGAGCAGCGGCGACGTCGAGGCGGGTGCCTATTTCCACATGCCGCGCATGCGGGCGCCGAGGTCGACACGCACCTGCGGCTGGCAGCGCGGATCGTCTCTGGCCTGGACGCTTGCCCATGCCACCTGCTCGAAGGCGCCGAGGATAGAGCGCGGGATGAAGCGCGTGCGCGAGGCATAGACATGGCGGTCGCCGCGCGCCGCCTGGCCGTGGACGAAAAAGCGATGCGGCATGACCAGGTGCAGGCTGTCCTTGGCCCGCGTCATCGCCACGTAGAGCAGCCGCCGCTCCTCGTCGACGTCCTCCTTGCTGCCGACGCCGAGATCGATCGGGATGCAGCCGTCGACGGTGTTGAGCACGAAGACGTTCTTCCACTCCTGGCCCTTGGCCGAATGGATCGTCGACAGGATCAGATAATCCTCGTCGCGGTGCGGCGGCCCGGCCTCGTCGCTGGTCGCGTCCGGCGGATCGAGTGTCAGCTCGGTGAGGAAGCGCTCGCGCGACGCATAGCCGGAAGCGATCTGCTCGAGCTGCAGGAGATCGGCCCCGCGCGTCGTTGCATCCTCGTGGATACGTTCCAGATGCGGCTCGTACCAGAGCCTGACCTGTTCGATGTCGGCCGGCCATTTTTGCGCGCCGGCGCGCAGGCCGCTATAGAGCGCGACAAAGCCCGGCCAGTCGTCGGCGGCACGCTGCGGCGGCCGATAGCGGGCAAGCCCCATCGTCTCGTCAAGCGAATTTGCCATGGTCTCGACGATCGCATTGGCGGCCGAAGGGCCGATGCCCGGCAGAAGTTGCAGCACGCGAAAGCCGGCGACGCGGTCGCGCGGGTTTTCGGCAAAGCGCAGTACGGCCAGCAAGTCCTTGACGTGAGCTGCATCGAGAA
Source organism: Mesorhizobium sp. M0598 (assembly GCF_040320865.1). Taxonomy (NCBI): domain Bacteria; kingdom Pseudomonadati; phylum Pseudomonadota; class Alphaproteobacteria; order Hyphomicrobiales; family Phyllobacteriaceae; genus Mesorhizobium; species Mesorhizobium sp. M0598. The sequence goes on from NZ_JAMYQL010000028.1 coordinate 21,523, forward strand.
ATTTCAGCCCGCCGAACTTGACGAAGGGGATGTTGCGGCGCGTCAGCTCGATCTCCAGCGGGCCGCTATGGTGGGAGGCGCGAAACAGCACCGCCTGTGCTTTGAGAACGGTGCCGGCCTCGCGTTCGGTGAGTATCGCCTGGCAGACATAGCTCGCCTGCTCGGTCTCGTCGCGCACGCTCACCAGCTTCGGCTTTTCCGCAGATTTGCGCTCGGTCCAGAGATTTTTGGTGAAACGTTCCGAAGCTTCGCCGATCACCGCATTGGCCGCCGCCAGGATGGTCTCGGTCGAGCGGTAATTGCGCTCCAGCATGACGACTTCCGCCGGCTGCGCGAACTGCTTGGGAAAATCCAGGATATTGCGCACATCCGCGGCGCGGAACGAATAGATCGACTGCGCGTCGTCGCCGACCACCGTCAGCCCCGATCCGTCGGGCTTGAGCGCCGTCAGGATCGAGGCCTGCAGCCGGTTGGTGTCCTGGTATTCATCGACCAGCACATGGTCGAAACGCGCACCCAGATGCGCGGCGATTTCCGGCTCGCCGGCCATCTGCGCCCAGTAGAGCAGCAGGTCGTCGTAATCGAGCACGTTCTGCGCCTGCTTGGCCTCGACATATCGGGCGAACAATTGCTTCAGCTGTTCGGCCCAGCCGGCGCACCACGGGAACACCGAACCCAGCACCTCGCCAAGCGGCGCCTGTGCGTTGACGGCGCGCGAATAGATCGCCAGGCAGGTGCCCTTGGTCGGAAAGCGGGCTTCGGTCTTCGAAAACCCAAGCTCGTGGCGGGCGAGGTTCATCAGGTCGGCGGAATCCTCGCGATCGTGGATGGTGAAGGCCGGATCGAGACCGATCTCCAGCGCATAATCGCGCAGCAGCCTGGCGCCGATGCCGTGGAACGTGCCGGCCCAGCTCAGCGCATCGGTGATCACCGAGGCATCGCGCCCCAGCACCTCGCCGGCGATGCGCTCGACCCGCTTGGCGATTTCCGCTGCGGCACGGCGCGAAAATGTCATCAAAAGGATGCGGCGCGGGTCGGCACCCCTGACGATCAGATGCGCGACCCGGTGCGCCAGCGTGTTGGTCTTGCCGGAGCCGGCGCCGGCAATGACCAGCAACGGTCCGGCGATCTTGCCGTCGCCATGTTCGACGGCAAGCCGCTGCTCGGCGTTGAGCTTCGCCAGATAGGCCGGCTGGAAGGACGAATCACGGGCGGCGAGGTTCATCGCCTATCAAGCATCGTTTCTGCTTTGTTCGCAACGGTTTGCGGAGCCGGAATAGGGCTCGTGAACGAAGAAGCCTTGCGGGCAGGCCTGTCGACTAACGCTCGGGCTCGACGCCCATCCTTGCCGATTGCCGCCGCAGCGCCTCGCGATCGTCCTGTGGCGGCGGCAACAGCAGCGGATCGAAATCGTCGGGCACCTCGTCGATCACTTTCTTGGCGACGCGATAGGCAACATAGACGATTGCCCCGGCGATGAGCAGACGGATCATGCCATCCTCCATTGATTGTGGAGCAACCGGAGACGCGGCATTTTGTTCCCAGGCCCCCTGGCGAATGTAGGAACGACACCGGCCGCGCAACCAAATCGCCGACGCCTCGTTGTCGGGCGAGAGGAGACTGCGATGAAAAAGCGCTCAATCCTGCTACTTATGGCAGCTCTGACTGTTGCGGGTTGCGACAACAATATCCAGCCGACCAAGGCCCCTGGCGACACGGTCGATCAGAACCCGCAGGTCGACAAGAATCCGGTGCCGAAGTCGACGACCGGCGGCGATCAGCCCGGCACGCCGCCGAAACAATGACCGCCTCAAATGGCGTCGGCGCCGGTCAAGGAAGGTGGCCGGCGCCGCTTGGGAGGAAGCTGATGGCGCCGGCCAGGCGGAGATCAGGCCCGCCGCACATCCAAGGATAGCCGAGTCTTTCCGCAGCGTCATGGTCGATAGCGTACAGACGGCACGCCCCTGTGGACAAACCTGCCGGCCACAGCAGCGTTTGTTCATCACATAGTTCGTTCTTCCCATGGAACAAACCAAGCTGCTGCGTGTTTGGATGTCGATCGGACGCTCCCAAGGCCGCCGTTCACGAAAGAGCCCGCTCTCCTTGTCCCCCCTCAGGATAGCGGGTTCTTTTTGCGTTTTGCGGGAAGTCGCGGCGCGCGGGGTCGACATCACCAGCTTTGTCGGTTTTCGCGGCTTATGCGGCGAACCGGGGCTCAAGCCCTTGCGAAGCATGGTTGTCCCGTGCAAAAGCCCGGCCATGCTGATCATCAACGACCTTTCGCTCCGCATGGCCGGACGCCTGCTTCTCGACCATGCCTCACTGACCTTGCCGGCCGGCAGCAAGGCTGGCCTTGTCGGCCGCAACGGCACCGGCAAGACGACCCTATTTAAGGCGATCACCGGCGACCTCGCCTCCGAGACCGGCTCGATCAGCCTGCCCAAGAACACGCGCATCGGCCAGGTCGCGCAGGAAGCGCCGGGCACCGAGGAGCTGCTGATCGAGATCGTGCTCAAGGCCGACCTTGAGCGGAGTGCACTGCTCGAAGAGGAAAAGACGGCGACCGATCCGCACCGCATCGCCGACATCCACATGCGGCTGGCCGATATCGATGCGCACTCGGCCGAGTCACGCGCGGCCACCATTCTCGCCGGCCTCGGCTTCGACGATGCCGCGCAGCGGCGCCCGGCCTCGTCCTTCTCCGGTGGCTGGCGCATGCGCGTCGCGCTGGCCGCCGTGTTGTTTGCCGAGCCCGATCTGCTGCTGCTCGACGAGCCGACCAATTATCTCGATCTCGAAGGCACGCTGTGGCTGGAAAACTACGTGTCGAAATACCCGCACACCGTGCTGCTGATTTCGCACGATCGCGACCTGCTCAACCGCGCCGTCAATTCGATCGTCCATCTCGACCAGAAGAAGCTGACCTTCTGGCGCGGCGGCTACGACCAGTTCGAGCGCCAATATACCGAGCAGCGCGAGTTGCAGCAGAAGGGCCGCGTCAAGCAGGAAGCAGCGCGCAAGCACATGGAATCCTTCGTCGAGCGCTTCCGCGCCAAGGCGTCGAAGGCGAGGCAGGCGCAGTCGCGCATCAAGGCGTTGGAGAAGATGAAGCCGATCGCCGCGATCGTGAACGACACGGTGCGGCCGTTCTCCTTTCCGGAGCCGGTGAAGTCGGTGGCCTCGCCGATCATTGCGCTGAACAACGTCAACGTCGGCTATGTCGAGGGCGAGCCGATCCTGAAGAAGATGACGCTGCGCATCGATGCCGACGATCGCATCGCGTTGCTCGGCGCCAACGGCAACGGCAAGTCGACCTTCGCCAAATTGCTGTCCGGCCGCCTCAAGCAGGAGACCGGCAGCATGACGGTGGCGCCCGGCCTGAAGGTGGCGATCTTTGCCCAGCACCAGCTCGACGATTTGAGACCCGAGGAGAACGCCTACGAGCATGTCCGCCGGCTGATGCCGGAGGCGCCGGAATCGAAGGTGCGCGGCCGTGTCGCCCAGTTCGGCCTGACCACCGAGAAGATGAACACCGCCGCCAAGGACCTGTCCGGCGGCGAGAAGGCGCGGCTTTTGATGGGCCTGTCGGCCTTCGAGGGGCCGAACCTGTTCATCCTCGACGAACCGACCAACCACCTCGACATCGACAGCCGTGAATCGCTGATCCATGCGCTGAACGATTTTCCCGGCGCGGTCATCCTGATCTCGCACGACCGCCATCTGCTCGAAGCGACCGCCGACCGGCTGTGGCTGGTCAAGGACGGCGCGGTTAACCCATATGACGGCGACCTCGAGGATTACAAGACGCTGGTCACCGGCGTCTCCGGCGACCGCCGCGGCAAGCGCGAGGCGGACAAAGCGTCGAAGGCCGACCGCCGCCGCGATGCAGCCGCGCGCCGCGCCGCCTTCGAGCCGCTGGCCAAGGAAATCCGCGCCACCGAAGCGCTGATGGACCGCCTCCGCAAGCGCATCGACCTGATCGAGGACGAACTCGCCAACCCGGCCGTCTACGAAAAGGACCCCTCGACCGCGACAAGGCTGGCCAAGGAGCGCTCACAACTTGCGCAACAGCTGGCCGGCCATGAGGAAAAATGGCTGTCGATGTCGGCGGAGTACGAGGAAGGCACGGCGGAGTAGGAAGAGCGCAATCTCCCCCCCTCGCGGGGGAGATGCCCGAAATGCCGCGCCTACGACGCGTTGCTCAATGTGGCCGGGTACGTTCCTGGATACCCACGTGGTTCGCCGTAGGGGGTGAATGAGATGCTTGAAGGTCGGGAGTGGCGCAAAAAAGATGGAGCGTCAGACGAAGCGATCGAGAAACTCAGGGACGTGGGGCCTTTGGTCCTGCCTGAAAGCTATGTTGCCCTTCTCTCTTTCAGCAACGGTGGTGAGGGCCCCCTGCCAGTCCAGCCGCTATGGCTTGCCTTGCACGCCGCGGAAGAGGTGATCGAAATAGAGCAACAGGGGACATTCAAGGACTTCTTTCCGGGTTTTTTCGTTATCGGCAGCAACGGGGGCGGCGAGGCGATTGCATTCGATCTACGCACAGTGGGACTTTATCCGCTCGTTGCGTTTGACATGACAAATATTGATCTTGTCGAAAGCGTTTGGCCCATTGCGCCGGACTTTGATGCATTCTTGGATTTGATCGGCCTTTCCGACGAATAGCCCAGAGGGGGATGTAGGCCCGCCCATCTGGCCCTACACGTCGCCATAACAACCGGCTAGTTTGCACCCATGAATCAGCATGCCAAGCTCGACATCGGCCATTCGGCCTGTCCTCACGATTGTCCCTCGACCTGCGCGCTCGAGGTCGAACTGCTCGACGAAAAGCGCATCGGCCGTGTCCATGGCGCCAAATCCAACAGCTACACGGCCGGCGTCATCTGCGCCAAGGTCGCCCGCTATGCCGACCGCGTCCATCATCCCGACCGCCTGCTGAAGCCGCTGGTCCGTGCCGGCGCCAAGGGCGACGGCGCCTGGAAGGAATCCAGCTGGGAGGCGGCGCTCGATCTCGTCGCCGAAAAGTTCATCGCGGCGGAGGCAAAATATGGCTCGGAGACGGTCTGGCCCTATTACTATGCCGGCACGATGGGTCTGGTGCAGCGCGACGGCATCGAGCGGCTCAGGCACGCCAAAAAATATTCCGGCTTCTTCGGCTCGATCTGCACTAATCTGGCCTGGACCGGCTGGATGATGGGCGCCGGCGCGCTGCGCGGCCCCGATCCGCGTGAGATGGCAAAGTCCGACTGCGTGGTGATCTGGGGCACCAACGCCGTGGTCACGCAGGTCAACGTCATGACCCACGCCATCAAGGCGCGCAAGGAACGCGGCGCCAAGATCGTCGTCATCGACGTCTACGAAAATGCGACGATGAAGCAGGCCGATCTCGGCCTGGTGCTGAAGCCCGGCACCGACGGCGCGCTGGCATGCGCTGTCATGCACGTGCTGTTCCGCGACGGCATGGCCGACCGCGCCTATCTGGAAAAATACACCGACGACCCGCACGGTCTGGAAGCGCATCTCAAGACGCGGACGCCGCAATGGGCCGCTGATATCACCGGGCTTTCTGTCGACGAAATCGAGACCTTCGCCCGGCTCGTCGGCACGACGAAAAAGACTTACTTCCGCCTCGGCTACGGCTTTTCGCGGCAGCGCAACGGTTCGGTCAACATGCATTCCGCAGCCTCGATCGCGGCGGTCACCGGCTGCTGGCAGTATGAGGGCGGCGGCGCCTTCCATTCCAATTCGGGCATCTTCAAGCTCAACCAGGAGCTGCTCGAAGGCACGCGGATGCGCGATCCCGCGATCCGCCATCTCGACCATTCGCGCATCGGCCCGGTGCTGACCGGGGCTGAGGATGCGCTCTATGGCGGCCCGCCGGTGACGGCGCTGCTGATCCAGAACACCAATCCGGTGAATGTCGCGCCGGAGCAGCGGCTGGTGAAGCAAGGTTTTCTGCGCGACGATCTGTTTTCCTGCGTGCACGAGCAGTTCATGACCGACACCGCCAAGCTCGCTGATGTGGTGCTGCCGGCGACGATGTTTCTCGAGCATGACGACGTCTACAAGGGTGGCGGCAACCAGCACATCACACTCGGGCCGAAGCTGATCGACCCGCCGGAAGGCCCGCGCACCAACCATTTCGTCATCGAGGAGCTCGGCAAGAGGCTCGGTGTCGCCGACCGTCCGGGCTTCGGCATGACCGAGCAGCAGCATATCGATATCATCCTGGGCAAGCGCGGGCTGGGCAGCTTTTCGAGCCTGAAAGAGCAGAAATGGGTCGATTTGCAGCCGGATTTCGAGGCGGCGCATTTCCTCGACGGCTTCGGCCATGCCGACAAGAAGTTCCATTTTCGCGCCGACTGGACGGGCCAAGCGTCGCCCAACCGGCCACCCAAAAGCATGGGCCTGTTCGGGCCGGTGGCGAGCCTGCCGGAATTCCCCGACCATGTCGACCTGATCGAAGTGGCGGACGCGGCGCACCCGTTCCGGCTGACCACCTCGCCGGCGCGCAATTTCCTCAATTCGACCTTTGCCGAAACGCCGGTATCGCAGGCAAAAGAGCGCCGGCCGGAGCTGCTCTTGCATCCCGATGATGCGGCGGCACTCGGCGTCGCCGACGGCGGCCGTGTCGAGGTCGGCAACCAGCGTGGCGAGGTGGTGCTGCACGCAAAGCTGTTCGACGGCATCAAGCGCGGCGTCGTCGTCGCCGAAGGCATCTGGCCGAACAGCGCCCATGAGCGCGGCGAGGGCATCAACGTGCTGACCGGCGCCGATGCGCCGGCGCCCTATGGCGGCGCCGCCTTCCACGACAACAAGGTCTGGCTGCGCCCGGCGGATTGAGCGCCGGAACGATATCTCCATCCGGCCGTTTTCGCGTGGCGGGTGGAGGCATTGTCATGGCAGAAGTGTTGCCGGCGCCGGATCCCATCGGAAGGACACTGTCGTCCGGCGAACTCGTAACCACGATGTCCCACTTTCATCGCGCCGAGATTGCGCGCATGGCTGGGTGGCGTGACCGCCTGGACCGGACGAGCAACTGGGCGATAACCGTTGTCGCAGCCATGCTGTCCGTTTCGCTTTCGACAGCCAGCGCTCACCATGGCGTGCTGCTGTTTGCCATGCTGCTTGTTCTGCTGCTGCTGTGGATAGAGGCCCGCCGATATCGCTTCTTCGACTTCTATCGGGCTCGCGTGCGCCAGTTCGAACGGCACTATTTCGCGCAGATATTCTCGCCGCAGCCGGACTTCGCGTCCGATTGGCTGTTGATCGTCGGCGAGAGCCTGCGCGCGCCGAAATTCCTGATTTCGCAACGCGTGGCTTTGGCGCGCCGCCTGCGTCGCAATTACATTTACATGCTGCTGATTCTGCTGCTGGCCTGGATCCTCAAACTGTCGACCCCCAGTCTTCTGACCGAAGGCGTCCGCATCGGCTTCGTCGGGTCGATGCGTGAGGCCGTCACCAGTGCTGCCCTGGGTCCAGTTCCTGGTGGCGCCATCGTCGTGCTGGTCGCCGTCCTCTATGCAGGCCTGCTGGTGACAGCCTTTCTGACAGAGAGCGACGACGGCGAACTCTCCTTCGGTGACGTCCACGTCTAGCAACGCAACGCCCTGTCGCGCGTTGTTGGGCTGGTGCATTGGGCGATGGGGGTTTCATGGCTTGGCAGGCTCCGACACGTTCCAGCCTGGCGCTGCTGGTTTGCGGGTTCGTCCCCGCAAGCGGGGCCTGGGCGGCGGAGACGCTCGTCGCCGGCACCAAGGCCTCGGGAATGGGCGGTTCGGGCGAAGGCGCTTTCGTTGCCGAGATCGTCCTGCTGCTGCTTGTCGGGCGCGGCCTGGGCGAAGTGCTGCAGCGTTATGGCCAGCCGGCAATCATGGGCCAACTGATCGGCGGCATCCTGCTCGGTCCTTCGCTGTTCGGCTGGCTGTGGCCGTCGGCCCAGCACTTGATCTTTCCCAGTGATCCTGCGCAAAAGGGCATGATCGACGCCGTCTCGCAGCTCGGCATCCTGATGCTGCTTTTGCTGACCGGCATGGAGACGGACCTGCGGCTGGTGCGCCGGGTTGGCGCGGCCTGTTTTTCCATTTCGGCTACCGGCGTCGTGGTGCCCTTCATCTTCGGTTTCGCGCTGGCGCAGTTCCTGCCGGACGCATTGCTGGCTGACCCCACGCAGCGCACCGTCGCCGGGCTGTTCCTTGGCACGGCGCTGTCGATCTCGTCGGTCAAGGTCGTCGCCATGGTGGTGCGCGAGATGAACTTCATGCGCCGCAACCTCGGACAGGTGATTATTTCCTCGGCGATCATCGAGGACACGATCGGCTGGCTGGTCATCGCCGTAACTTTCGGCATCGCCACCAATGGCAAGCTACAGTTCGGGCCGCTGGTGACCACCATCGCCGCGGTGGCACTGTTCATGGTGTTCTCCTTCACCATTGGCCGCCGTCTTGTCTTCACCTTGATCCGCTGGACCAACGATCAATTCCGCAGCGAGTTTGCGGTGATCACCATGATCCTCATCATCATGGGAGCGATGGCGCTGATCACTAGTCTGATAGGCGTCCATACCGTGCTGGGGGCGTTCGTCGCCGGCATCCTGGTCGGGGAATCGCCCATCCTCTCCAGCCATATCGAAGGCCAGCTTCGCGGCGTCATCACCGCGCTGTTCATGCCGATCTTCTTCGGCATGGCGGGGCTTTCCGCCGATCTCACCGTGCTCGCCGATCCAACCCTTGCCATGCTGACGGGCGCTCTCGTAGTCATCGCCAGCATCGGCAAGTTTGGCGGCGCGTTCATCGGCGCCAAGCTCGCCGCCATGTCGTTCAAGGAAGCAATCGCCGTCGGCAGTGCCATGAACGCGCGCGGCTCGACCGAGGTGATCGTCGCCAGCATCGGCCTGTCGATGAACATCCTGTCGCACAATCTCTTCACCATGATCGTCACCATGGCCGTGATCACCACCTTGGCCATGCCGCCGATGCTGCGCTGGGCGCTCGGCCGGCTGCCGGTTGGGCACGACGAGCAGCAGCGTGTCGAGCGCGAGGCGTTGGACGAATACGGCTTCATTTCCAGGCTGGAGCGGCTGCTGGTGCTGGTCGACGACAGCAGGATCGGCAAGTTTACTGCATATCTCGCCGGACTGGTCGGCGGAGGCAGCGGCATGCCCACCACCTTGCTTCGCCTGCCCACCACCTTGCTTCAGCCGAAAGACGGCCGAGTTGACAGGCCGACCGACAGCAAGGGACAGGAGCGCGCCCTGCAGGAAATCAAGAAGGGTGCAAAAAAGAGCGCTCAGGCGGTGAAACGGATCGAAGATACGCTTGTCGACAAAGTCCACCTGACGGCCCGCACCGAATTGGAGGCCACGGGTGAGACGATCGCCGAAGAGGCCCGCAAGGGATACGGCCTGTTGCTGGTCGGCCTGGACAATGTGCTGACCGCCGATGGCGCCTTCGCGCCGGCCCTCAACGACATTGCCGCAGGATTTGACGGCCCGCTTTGCCTGGTCCTGAACGGCGGCAATGCTGGCGAAAAGATGCCGACGCTGAAGGCCGGCACCAGCATTCTCGTCCCCGTCAACGGTACCCAGGTGGCGCGTCGCGCCGCCGACTTGGCGCTGGCGCTGGCCCGTCCAAACCGGGCGCGGATCAAGGTTCTCTACGTCTCGCAAAAGGCAGCCAAGGACCGCAGGTCGATATCGGTGTCGCATAGCCGCGAAGAGGCCGTGCTGAAAGACATCGCTGATCTGGCGGGCCGCTACGGCCTGCATATCGACACAGCGTTCCATACCCGCGTTACACCCGACAAGGCGATCACCCGGGAGGCGGCCAAAGGAGCGGTGATCGTCGTGATGGGCGTCACCCAACGTCCGGGTGAGGACCTGTTCTTCGGTGAAACCGCCGGCGCTGTTTTAGCCGCCTGCAACTGCCCCGTCGTGCTTCTGGCCAGCGCGCGGCCCAAGCACGACGCCGCTGGCGCCGAGCTGGCAGCGTGAATTTCACGGCGCATTGATCCGTCGGCAGGAATGTCGATCGAGCCTCTGAAAGCGCTGATCCGCCAAACGCAAAGAACTCGAACCGAACGGTTCGGTTCCGTTGACTGAGAGTACAGGAAAGGGTGAACGCCGGCTCAAAGAATGTTCGCGCGGCAAATCACCACTGACCACATAACTAGTTGAAAAGAAAGAACAACATTGTGGCGCAAGGAGCTGCATGTCGAATTTCAAGCGGCCAATTTGGCGCACCCGTACAAAATTTTCGTGATTGGAAACGACAGACTTGCCGACCCATCTCGGGGTGGTCCGAGCGACGCGAATTCCTCCCGAGGCACGCCACTTGACGGACAGACCAAAGAACTACCGGAGTACCGAAATGACCAAGCTCGCTCTTACCGCCGCCGCCATCCTCGTTGCCACCGGCACTGCTTTTGCCGGCAGCGACCATTATGGCTCGGACAACGTCAACCAGCCGGCCGCTGCTGCTGCCAACGTCGACAACACCTTCACCGGTTCGATCCGCAAGCCAGTTACTTCCGAGCATACCGGTGCCAAGACAACCTCCGAGTCGGTGGCGCCTGAATCCGGCCAAGGCATCTGGGGCCGCTGATTATCACGGCCCGCAACACAAAGAGCGGCGGGCTTGGCCCGCTACTCTTGCTTTCGCGTATCAACGGGCGTGTGCGCCGAATAGCATCCTGCGCCAATCGAATACTTTGATTTGCAGGTTTCATCTGTAGCCACAATCTCGGTTGCTGAAATCGTCCAGCAACGTGCACATCGGAAAAAGCCGGGTGCGTATTCGTCGGCGCGGTCAGCGCTCTCATCTCGAATGCGTCGAAAGCAACGACAACTCACGAATGGCCAGTACACTGGAGTACCTGAAATGACCGAGATTGCTCTTACCGTCGCCACCATCGTCCTCCTCGCCACGGGCAGCGCCTTTGCAGGCAGTGATCACTATGGTTCGGACGGCGTCAACCAGCCGGCCGCGCCTGTTGGCAACGCGCCTGTCGGCACCATCGACAGCGGGTTTACCGGTTCTATCCGCAAGCCGCTGACGGCCGAGCACAACGCCGTCGACACCAAGGCGACGACCCGGTTCGGCACGGATCAACCCGTAGTGCCCCAATCTGGCCGGGGCAATTGGGGCCGATAGTTCCTCAAACCCCGGAGCACGAAGAGCGGCGGGCTTGGCCCGCCGCTTTTGTTTGTGCGAAGCCGGGTTTGGTCGAAAGGTCGGCGATCCCCCGGCCTGTCGGGCAGTCCCTAGCGAAGATCCTTCGGCCAAATGCAGTGCGTCAGTCGGGCGCTGCCGAAGGTGAGACCGGTCCAATCGCCGTCGACGTCGAACCGAGCCAGGCCCGCGGTTGGGTATTTCTCCGCCAGCTTCTTCAGCGCCGCTTGGTCCGATCCAGCCTCGGCAAGCCCGCGCGCGAACTCCTCCAGCCCGGGATTGTGGCCAAGCACCAGCAGTGTTCCAGTCCCCGCCTTTACTTGCCGCACCTTGGCGAGGATGTCCGCCGCCGCTGCCTCGTAGAGCGCCTGGGAAAATTTGGCCTGCACCTTCGCCGGCAATTCCGCCGAGACCAGCCGCCACGTGTCGCGGGTGCGCAGCGCCGGCGACACCAGCGCCAGCTCCGGCAGCCAGCCGCGCCGGGCCAGTTCGCGCCCGACCAGTGGTGCTGCCTTCAGCCCGCGCGCGGACAGCGGCCGGTCGAAGTCGATGAGGTCGGGATCGTCCCAACTCGACTTGGCGTGACGCAGGAGCAGCAGTTGCTTCATGGATTCAAAATAAGGCCGAAGCGTCGCGTGCGCCATGCACGACGCGGACGATCTCGACGCGCTGTTCGGCTAGGCGATAAAGCACGAGATAGTTGCCGATCGTCAACGCCCGCACCTCGGCAGCGATGTCGGGCCTCTTGGGACCGGATTCCGGGAATGTGCCCAATTGCACGATGCGCTCGGCAATAGCATCCAAAAAGCGGTCCGCGGCAAGCGGGTTGTCCCTTGCAATGCCAAACCAAATATCGATCAGGTCGTCTTCTGCCGCCGGGCTGTGGACAATGCGGATGTCAGCCATTCCGCCGGTTTTTGCTGGTGTTGCCCAACCGGCTGCGGGCTTTCTGTTTTATGTCCTCGATGTCGAACGGCGCAAACGGACCGCTCTCCAGCCCTTCCGTCCAGGCTTTCCGCAACCGCTCCGCTTCGGCCTCGCGCAAGGGCTGGCGAAGCCGCCATTCGCGCAGTGCCTCGCGGATCACTTCACTTGTCGAACCGTACTGCCCGCTGGCCACCGCGCCTTTGACCATGTCCAGCAGTTCCGGGGAAAGCGCTACGCTGACTTTTTCGACTGGCGCCATCAAGCCGTCTCCTCACGAAAACGGTAGCAAAATTTGCTACCAAATTCAAGAACTGACCCTCACGGCGTGATCCGCGCCAGGTGCTCGAGATCGGTCTCTTCGCGCAGCGGGTCGGGCGCGATCACCACCGACGTGGCGTTGTCGGCATCGTCGGCGAAGCGCGAAAACACCGTGCGGCCGCCTTCCATTCGCGCCTTGCCTTCGGCGACAAGGCCCAACGCCAGCGGATAAAGTTGGTGCTCGGCCTTGAGCACGCGCGCGGCCAGCGTGTCCTCATTGTCGCCGACCATCACCGGCACGGCGGCCTGGGCGATGATCGGCCCGTCATCCATGTCGAGCGTGACGAAATGCACCGTGCAGCCATGGATGCGCATGCCTGCGCGGAGGGCCCGCGCATGCGTATCCAGCCCCTTGAAGGCAGGCAGCAGGGCAGGGTGGATATTGATCATGCGGCCCTGCCACTTCTCTACGAAGCGCGCGCCGAGGATGCGCATATAGCCGGCCAGCGCGACGATCTCGGCGCCGAACGATAAGAGGGCCGCATCGATCGCCTCGTCATGCGCTTGCTTGCTGGCATAGTCGGAGCGCGAAATCACTCTGGTGGCGATGCCGCGCGCCGCGGCGATGCCAAGGCCGGCGGCATTGGCGCGGTCGGAGATGACGCCGACGATCTCGGCCGGATAGGCCGGGTTGCTCGCCGCCGCAACCAGCGCCGTCATGTTGGAGCCGCGCCCCGAGATCAGTACGACCGTCCGTTTCCTGGTCATAGGCCAATCGAGCCCCGATAGATGACGCCGGCATCGCGGCGCGGCACGATCTGCCCGATCGGCGTCACCGTCTCGCCGGCCTCCTGCAGAACGGCAGCGACCTGCGCCGCCTGGCCGGAGGCGACGACCAGGATCATGCCGATGCCGCAATTGAAGGTGCGCATCATCTCTTCCGGCGCGACGCCACCGGTCTTGGCCAGCCACGAAAACACCGGCGGCACCTCGATGGCGCCGAGATCGAGCTCGGCCGAAAAATCCTTGGGCAGAACGCGCGGGATGTTTTCGGGAAAGCCGCCGCCGGTGATATGGGCCAGCGCCTTGATGCCGTGCGTGTTGCGGATCGCCTTGAGGATCGACTTGACGTAGATGCGCGTCGGCTCGAGCAGCGCCTCGGCCAGCGTCGCCTCGTCATTGAACGGCGCCGGATCGCCCCAGCCAAGGCCGCTTACCGCGACGATGCGGCGGACCAGCGAAAAGCCGTTCGAATGCAGGCCCGACGAGGCGAGGCCGAGCAGCACGTCGCCCTCGACGATGTCGTCGGTCGGCAGCAACTGGCCGCGTTCGGCTGCACCGACGGCAAAGCCGGCAAGGTCGTAGTCCTTGTCGTGATACATGCCAGGCATTTCCGCCGTCTCGCCGCCGATCAGTGCGCAGCCGGCCTGCCGGCAGCCGGCGGCAATGCCGCCGACGATTGCAGCACCCTGGTCGGGATCGAGCTTGCCGGTGGCGAAATAGTCGAGGAAGAACAGCGGTTCGGCGCCCTGCACGACGATGTCGTTGACGCACATGGCGACGAGGTCGATGCCGATCGTGTCATGCTTGCCGGCGTCGATGGCGATCTTCAGCTTGGTGCCGACGCCGTCATTGGCGGCCACCAGCACCGGATCGGTGAAGCCGGCGGCCTTGAGGTCGAACAGGCCGCCGAAGCCGCCGATCTCGCCATCGGCGCCCGGCCGGCGGGTGGCGCGCACCAGCGGCTTGATCTTCTCGACCATGAGATTGCCGGCGTCGATGTCGACGCCCGCTTCGGCATAGGTGAGCCCGTTCTTGCGCTTGCTCATTTCCGGCGCCTGCTCATCTGTTGCGCTTGCCTGTCGCTGTTTTCACTCGCGTGCGGGCTCTTCGCATGAACGGTTTTGCCCCGCAAGGCAAGCGCGCGATTAATGGTGTTTTCAGTTGGATGCCGGGGGAACCGGGCGTGATACACTCCAACAATAAAAAGAAATGCCTGCCAGAATTGCGGCGAGGCCACCGACGGTGGCAAGAGATCTGATTTCACCGTCGAAGGGCAGGGTTCCATACGAGAAGCCGGCGGCGACCAAAGCCGCCGCGGCAGCCCACAGACCTGGATTTGCAACGATCGACCGCGCGAACAGGAACGCGACGACAGCGGCGGTCAGCCAGGCGGGCCAAGAGACGACCACGCCTACGGCCAGATAAAGAGCGAAGGTCGAAAGAAGATCCTGCGCTGCCACGTTGCGGTGCGAGGCTCCGAAAAATGCGAAGACCAAAAGACTTTCCGTCAATCCGGCCAAATAGCAAAGCGTGACTCGCCAAACGATTGTGATTCTCTGTGTCATCGTCGTTCGGCGGTCGGAAAATAAGCTATTGCTTTCCCCGTTTCTTCGCATGAACGACCGCACCTCGCAAGGATGACGGCGGGATCAGACGGTCTTGGCTCGACAAAAGAGTGGAAAGTCGCCCAAGATGCCGCCCTTACGGACGACCCTCTCGTTCCGCCAGAACCATGTCGACGCGGTCGAGTTGTGCCTTGGCGTAGCCGCTCAGCGCTATTCCGCTATTGTTCGTTCGAATCCAGTGCACAGCCTGCTTCACCCGCTCGTAGTGCCCAAGTTCGATTTCGCAGGCAATCAGCGCGAGGATTCGAACTGCGAAGGGCTGTGTGAATTCGTAAGGTTTGTCGAGCAACTCGCTATGTCCGGCGACGTAACTGGCGAGGTCCGGGTTCTGAGCCCTGATCCGTCGCGCCAGCTCGACATATTTCCCCAGCAACCTATCTATGCTCGTCTGGTCAAGGTGCTCAAAGTAACGAGCATAAGCTTTCAGCTCATTGTTTAAATATCGTTTCAGGATGAAACTGCGACAGTCCGGGCCAGATCCATTTTTTGCCGTACAGCCTTTCAAGCAACGGCCTGACGGTAAGAAAGTCCAGGTAAACGAGCATGTTCAAATGAACATCGCCATAGCTTGCAGTAAAGGCCTCTTCGAGAATCAGGCTGATATCGTCGCTCCGGTCGACTTCGAAGACGCCTTTCCGGATGCGGCGAAAGCCATGTCCCGTCATGAACGTATCGAGATACTTACGCGCTTCGCCAACGGCCAAAGACAAGGTTCCACTCCCTCTTTGTTGCGCATCGTGCCTTGCTAGCGGCCTATTAGTCCATCCACAGCGCGCCTTGTTTCCTAACGGCCAAAGGATAGCGCGCTTCGGGCTCGCTTCCATTTGGTTAGTTCAACGCTGGCTATCCTTCACGCCCCCTCTGCGTTGATCGCAAATTGCGCGGCGAAAGCCCGGATATAAGCCGGCCGAGCTTCCCCGCGCGCTACATAGGCAGCCAAGTTTTGATATTCGTCCAAAATGCCTGACATTCTTAGTCGCAGCAGCACCGACACCATCAACAAATCGCCCGCGCTGAACGCATCATCGAGCCAGTCGGCGACGCCCAAGTGAGCCGAGAGTTTGTCCAGCCGAGCGCGAACACGGTCCTTTACCAACGGCAAGCGCTCCTCGCTCCAAGGCTTGTCACGTTCGAATATTCTTGCCGTCGTTAATTCGAGGATCGGCGGCTCGACGGTGTTAAGTGCGGCAAACATCCACGTGATCGCACGCGCGCGGGCATTGCGATCCTTCGGCAGCAATCCCGCATGCTGCTCAGCAACATGAAAGACGATCGAGCCGGTCTCGAACAGCGAGAGAGAACCTTCCTCATAGGTGGGGATCTGGCCGAAGGGATGGATGGCCAGATGTTCATGCGCCTTCATCGCTGCGAAGGAAACAAGACGAACCTCATACGGCTGCCCCACTTCTTCGAGCGCCCAGCGAACGCGCGTATCACGCGCCAGTCCCTTGCCGCCATCGGGCGATCGTTCAAATGCTGTGATAGTGATTGTCATCGCGTCCGTTTCCTTGCTGGGCAAATTTCCTCGGCTTCCTATCGTGAGACGAATGAGCCTCCCCGAAATCGACATCGGTCTTGACCTATTTCATTGCTGGCGCCCTCGTGGGGAGATTGGCAGCTTCTGTGTCGCTTCTCACTTGCCGTAACCCTCCATCTCCATCATGTATCGACAAACAAGAGCGACGGGATATGCGTTTGACCATCCCCAACATGATCACGATCATGCGCTTCGTGCTGGTGCCGGCCGTGGTGCTGGCGATGCTGCAGGAACGCTGGGACTGGGCCTTTGCCGGCTTCCTCATTGCCGGCATTTCCGACGGGGTCGACGGCTTCATCGCCCGCCATTTCAATCAGTTTTCCAGGCTCGGCGCCTATCTCGATCCGATGGCCGACAAGCTGCTGCTGGTCTCGGTTTTCGTGGTCCTGGGCTTCAGCGGCGAACTGCCGCTGTGGCTGGTCGTTACCATGGTGTCGCGCGATGCGCTGATCGTCTGCGCCGTGCTTTTATCCACCGTCATGGCGCATCCGGTCGAGATGAAGCCGCTCCTGGTGTCGAAGGCCAACACCGCGATCCAGATCGTGCTGGCGGCGGTGGTGCTGGGCGAACTCGCCTTCGACATCCGTCTCGATCCGCTGAGGCCGGCCCTGATATTGCTGTCCGGGGTCTTGACCGTGGCTTCGGCCGCGGCCTATCTCGTGGCTTGGCTGAGGCATATGAGCGGCTATGGCGAAGGCTCCACACCCGGCACCTGAACACGGGGCACCTGACCACCGGGCACCTGACGAACGGTCCATCGACGCCGAGGCCGAAGCTGCGGCAGCGGAGGCTGCGGCATCGGCGTCGTTTCGCCGGCAGATCCGCTTCTGGCTGGTCAGCGCCATCATCCTCGCCGTCTTCCTCTATGTCTTCAGCGGCATCCTTCTGCCGTTCGTCGCCGGCATGGTGCTCGCCTATTTCCTCGATCCTGTGGCCGACCGGCTGGAGCGGCTCGGCCTCTCCAGGCTGATGGCGACGGTGGTCATCCTCATCGCCTTCATCGTCGTCCTGGTGCTGGCCGTCGTTATCCTGGTTCCGGTGCTCGCCTCGCAGATGGCTGATTTCGCCAGCAAGCTGCCGGACTATCTGACCCGGCTGCAGGGCCTGATCACCAGCTTCGACCCGAAATGGCTGGAAGAAAAATTCGGCGTCGACGCCAACGGCCTGCGCGAAGGCCTGAACTCGCTGCTGACCTCCGGCTTCGGCCTCCTGACCACCGTCTTCACCTCGATCTGGAGCTCCGGCGTGGCGCTGGTCTCGGTCGTCAGCCTGTTCGTGGTAACGCCGGTCGTCGCCTTCTACATGCTGCTCGACTGGGACCGCATGGTGGCAATCGTCGACAGCTGGGTGCCGCGCGATTACGTCAAGACCGTCAGGACGATCGCCAGGGACATCAACACCGCGACGGCCGGCTTCGTGCGCGGCCAGGGCACGCTGTGCCTGGTGCTCGGCGCCATGTATGCCACCGGCCTGACACTGACGGGCCTAAATTTCGGCATCCTCATCGGTCTGTTCGCCGGGCTGATCTCCTTCATCCCCTATGTCGGCTCGCTGACCGGCCTGGTGCTGGCCGTCGGCGTCGCCTTCGTCCAGTTCTGGCCAGACTGGACCATGGTCGCAGCGGTAGCCGGTGTGTTCTTCGTCGGCCAGTTCATCGAGGGTAACATCCTGCAGCCCAGGCTGGTCGGCAAAAGCGTTGGCCTGCATCCGGTATGGCTGATGTTTGCGCTGTTTGCCTTCGGCGCGCTGTTCGGCTTCGTCGGCCTGCTGATCGCCGTACCGGCTTCCGCCGCCGTTGCCGTTCTGGTGCGTTTCGCCATCGCGCGCTACCTCGAATCGCCGCTCTACAAGGGCCATTCGGACGAGCCGGTGCCGCCGCTGCAGGTGCGCCGCCGCGGGGGCGCGCGCGGTTGAGCCAGATGCCGGACAAGATCGATCCGCCGCGTCAATTGCCGCTCGATCTAGGCCACGGCACCGGCTATTCGCGCGACGAGCTCGTCGTCTCCAGCACCAACAGCCAGGCGGCGGCGCTTGTCGACCGCTGGCCGGACTGGCCGTCGCCGGTCGTTGTGCTGGCCGGGCCGGCCGGCTCGGGGAAAACCCATCTGGCCTCGATTTGGCGGACCCGCGCCGACGCCATGAAAGTGGCGGCCGGCCGCATCGGCGACTGCATCGAAAACCTCGGCCCGCATCCGGCCCTGATCGACGATATCGATGCCGAACCGATCGATGAGCACGGCCTCTTCCACCTGATCAACGCGGTGCGCGGCGCCGGCTCGAGCTTGCTGTTGACGGCGCGGCGCTTCCCGTCCGCCTGGGGCGTCAGGCTGCCCGACCTGGTGTCGCGGCTCAAGGCGGCGGCGACCGTCGAGATCCACGAACCCGACGATCTTCTGCTGGCCGGCGTCATCACAAAGCTGTTCGCCGACCGCCAGGTCGAGGTCGAGCCGCATGTCGTGCAATATCTGGTGCGCCGCATCGAGCGCTCGCTGGCCACGGCCATGCGCGTGGTCGAACGGCTCGACCGCACCGCGCTCGAGCGCAAGACGCCGATCACCCGCGCCCTGGCAGCCGAGACGGTCAGCGCCATGGACGAAGGGCAGGGCGAGTTCGAGATTTGACGATTCCAGTTCCGCCATTGTCCCATTTCGGGAACAAAAGCTGGCATCTGTCTTGCAGCAAAGAGCTTGCCGGCTAATCCCGGTCCTGATTGCGTATCAAATCAGGTAGTAGGCTCGCCGGGAGATGGGGCGGTTGGGGTTCTCTTCCCGGCGAGCTTGCCTTTGGCAGCGTCGATCGATAGCGGCATTGCGCGGCGGCCAGGCCTCAGCTTTCGTCTCCCCCAAGCGCCGCTCGTTCCACGCCAAAGCGCCGGCGATAGTCGCCGGGCACCAGGCCGGTTATCCTGGCGAATACCTTGCGGAAGGAGCCGGGATCGTCATAGCCGACCTCCCAGGCGATCTGGTCGATCGCTCGCATCGTGGTTTCCAGCATCTCGCGCGCCTTGCCGACCCGCAGGTGCTGACAATATTCGGTCGGCTTGAGGCCAGTGGCGCTGCGGAAGCGCCGCAGAAAAGTCCGCTCCTCCAGCCCGGCATGCTCTGCCATGGCGCCGAGCGTCACGTCGCGCGCGCCGTTCGCCTGCAGCCAATGCTGCACGTTGAGGATCGCTCCGTCGCCGTGGGTCAGCCGCGGCGCAAACGGACTGTAAAAACGTTGCTCGCGGCCCGGCGGGTCGACCAGCATGAAACGCGCCGTGTCCATCATGACGGCTGACCCGAGCACCCTGTCCACCAGCTTCAGGCCGAGATCGGTCCAGGCCATGTAGCCGCCGGCGGTGATGATATCGCCATCATCGATAACCAGCCTGTCGGCGTCGAGCAAGATGTCTGGAAAGCGTAGCGCCAGCGCCTCGCGATAGGCCCAGTGCGTCGTCGCCGCACGGCCGGACAACAGGCCAGTCTCGGCAAGCACGAAGGCGCCGGCACAGACCGAACCGAGCGTCGCGCCTGCCGTGTGGCGATCCCTGAGCCAGCCGGCATAGGGCGCGGCTGCTTCCCGAGCGATCGGATCTCCCAAGGTCGGCGGGAGGATAACCATGGCTGGTTCATTGTCGGCGCCGGGGTCGCTGTCGAAGGTGCGGACTACGGTGTGGCCCGCGTCCTCCAATTGCCAATGACTGACGCGAAGCCTCGCCGCCCCGGGCGACCGCTCGACAGCCAGCCGGTTTGCCAGCATGAAAAGGTCGGTCAGGCCGAGCACGGCCGCTTCCTGCACGCCGGGATACAAGACAAGGCCGATTTCGATCAGATCACGCGCAGCCGTCATTTGTCAGTTTTGCCACGTTGAATGTCCGTTTTGCCAATGCTCACCCTGGCCACACTGTTATAATTTGTCCAGCTGAAGGGGCTAAAAGCTTCCCTGTTACCCCCGACTTTTCCATCAAGGAGTAGGACGATGAGCACATTCACCACCCATGACGGCACCGAGATTTTCTACAAGGATTGGGGCAAGGGCCAGCCGATCGTGTTCCATCACGGCTGGCCGCTGAGCTCAGACGACTGGGACAACCAGATGCTGTTCTTCCTCGAAAAGGGCTACCGCGTCATCGCACATGACCGCCGCGGCCACGGCCGCTCGTCGCAGACCGCGACTGGCAATGAGATGGACACCTACGCCGCCGACGTTGCGGCGCTGGCGGCGCATCTCGATCTCAGGGATGCGATCCACATCGGCCATTCGACCGGTGGCGGCGAGGTGGCCCGTTACGTCGCGCTTTATGGCGGTGGCGGCCGCGTTGCCAAGGCGGTGCTGATCGGCGCCGTGCCGCCGATCATGGTCAAGACCGACAGCAATCCGGGTGGCCTGCCGATCGAGGTCTTCGACGGCTTTCGCGCCGCTTTGGTCGCGAACCGCGCCCAGTTCTACAGGGATGTGCCGGCCGGCCCGTTCTATGGCTTCAACCGCGAGGGCGCCAAGGTCTCGCCAGGGGCTATCGACAATTGGTGGCGCCAGGGCATGATGGGCGGCGCCAAGGCTCATTACGACTGCATCGAGGCCTTTTCCGAGACCGACTTCACCGACGATCTCAAGAAGATTGACGTGCCCGTCCTGATCATGCACGGGGACGACGACCAGATCGTGCCGATCGCCGATTCCGCGCTGCTTGCGGCCAAGCTGGTGAAGCACGGCACGCTCAAGGTCTACAAGGGCCTGCCGCACGGCATGTGCACCACGCATCCGGAGATCATCAATCCGGATCTGCTGGCCTTCGTCCAAAGCTGACGGCTGGATATCGGACGGGCAGCGCTGGCTCCGCTCAGTCCGTCCGTTGCCTGAGCGTGATACGACGACGGGTCACGCTCGAGCGTGGCCCGCTTGCGCTGCCGACGAGATTCGCTTGATGAATGGTCGGAGTGGAGAGATTCGAACTCCCGACCCTCTGGTCCCAAACCAGATGCGCTACCAGGCTGCGCTACACTCCGAACGGTCTGTTGCCTAGTGATTTCAGCCTGCCAAAGCAAGCGTAAAAAGCCATCGGCCTTGCTGCAGGCGGCATTGCGCAGTAATGACGGGCTAGTGCATGGCCAGAGAACAGTAATGTGGTCTCGGGGTCGTGTGCTTGCAACCAGCAATGAGGTGGTCATGTCAGCCCGCATTTTCAGCCCAGCCAAAACCGCGATGCAGTCCGGCAAGGCCAAAACCGGCTATTGGGTGCTGGAATTCGATCCGGAGCAGCGCAAGAAGATCGATCCGCTGATGGGCTACACCACGTCCGGCGACATGCGAAGCCAGATCAGGCTGACCTTCGACACAAGAGAAGACGCGGTCGCCTATGCCGAGAAGGAAGGGCTGGCTTTCCGCGTCGAGGAGCCGAAGGAAATCAAGCGCCGCCAGATTTCCTATGCGGAGAATTTCCGCTATGACCGCAGGACGCCCTGGACGCATTGATCCCATACCGGCCCTCCCGGCACAATTCGCCGGTCATGCGGCCGGCCAGCGGTCCCGTAGCTCAGCTGGATAGAGCACCGGCCTTCTAAGCCGATGGTCACAGGTTCGAATCCTGTCGGGATCGCCAATATTTTCAAGGTCTATTCCGGACAGGTTCACTCGCCAGTCGCGAACAGGATTTCCGAAACATGACAGCGATGGGCGCGGCGGCACTGCTGATCCTTGTCCTGACCTATGCCGGCGTCGCAATCGGCAGGATACCCGGGCTGCGCCTCGACCGGGCAGGCATCGCGCTGCTCGGCGGTGCGGCGATGATCGCCATCGGCGCGCTCACCATGGAAGACGCCTACCGCGCCATCAGCTTCGACACCATCACGCTTCTGCTCGGCATGATGATCGTCGTGGCGCATCTGAAAGTGTCGGGCGCCTTTCGCGCGCTCGGTGGGTTCGCCATCGAGCACGCCCATGCGCCATTCATGCTGCTGGTGATGGTGACGCTGTTGACCGGCGTCCTCTCGGCGTTCCTGGTCAACGACGCCATCTGCCTGGTCATGGCGCCGATCGTCGTCCATGTCACCCGCGTCATCAACCGCAATCCGGTTCCCTATTTGATCGCCACCGCCACGGCGTCCAATTGCGGCAGCGTCGCCACCATCACCGGCAATCCGCAGAACATGGTCATCGGCGCGCTGTCGGGGATTTCCTACCCGGCCTTCTCGGCGGCGCTGGCGCCGGTCGCGGCGTTCGGCCTCGTCGCCGTCATCGTCATCATCCGCATCGTCTACCGCGCCGAATTTTCGCGCAAAGCCGAGCTCAGCCCCGAAGTCTATCGCGGCCGCATGTTGCCGGGGCAGGTGGTGAAGGCGGTGGTCGTCTGTGTCGGTTTGGCGATCGCCTTCTTCGCCGGTGTTCCAGTCGCCAAGGCAGCGCTGATCAGCGGCGCCATTCTTCTTTTGACCCGCGCCATCAAACCTGAGCGCATCTATCGCGAGATCGATGGGCCGCTGCTGTTCATGTTCGCCGGGCTGTTCATCGTCGTCGCCGGGGCGGAGAAGACGCTGCTGACGCCCGACATCGTCGCCTCGGCAAAGGACCTCGGGCTGAATGACGTCTGGCGGCTGTCCGGCTTCACCGCGGTGCTGTCCAACATCATGAGCAATGTCCCGGCCGTGCTGGCGCTGAAGCCGTTCGTGCCCGGACTGGAAAACCCCGAGCGGGCCTGGCTAGTCGTCGCCATGAGCTCGACGCTGGCCGGCAATTTCACGCTGCTCGGCTCGGTCGCCAATCTGATCGTTGCCGAGCACGCGCGGGTCTCCGGCAAACCGCTGGGCTTCATCGCCTTCTTCAAGGTCGGCCTGCCGTTGACGCTGGTCACGCTTCTTGTAGGGACGGCATGGCTGGCGGCCTAAAAGCGCGCCGGGACGCGCATTGGGCTCTTGTTTTATGCATGTCGTTATCGCAAAACCGCTGCACACCTTTGCGCGGCATGCATCAGCCAGTCAGCGCGACGTCACCGTCAGATGGCCTTTCATGTTGGGATGGAAGCGGCAGAAATAATCGACCGATTCCGCCTTCTTCACCGTCAGGCTCGCTGCCTTCTTCGGCGGGATCATCACTTCCCAGGCGCCGTTGACGGTTGCCGTGTGGGCGAACACGTCCTTGTTCACCCACTTGATCGTGTCGCCGACCTTCGCCTCGATCCTTGCCGGCGAAAACACAAGCTTCTCGATCGTCACCTCGATGGTGTCGGCCTTGGCCGGCGCGGCACCCATGGCCAGTGCCAGCACAACCCACAGATGCCGCCTCGACACCATTGGCCCAATCCTCACTTCAGCATGCCGGCGACGTGTTCGGCGTGCTGTTCGTGGCCCTGGAATATTTTCAGGCCGGTTTCCAGCAGGCTTTTCAGCTCGGCATTGCTGGCCGACGGAATCAGCAGTGTTTCGAGCGCGCCATCGACCTGCTTGTGGTAGACCACTTCGCTGGCGACATAGGCCTTGTCGAACGCCGCGCCCTTGAGCTTGGCAAGCTTGGCACGTTCCTCGGCCGCCGCCTTGGTCAGCGCCTTGCTGGTCGGATTGTCCTCAGGCGTGACCTTGAGCTTCTTGACCAGGTCGAGAGCCTGTTTGTTGACCGCCTCGTGATCTCGCACCATGTCCTTGGCGAAATCCACGACCTCCTTGTTCTTCGATTTCTTCAGCGCCTGCTTGGCCGCCTCGACGTCAAGCACGCCCGCTGTGTAGGCGATATGTGCAATCTGCGGATCGGTCGGTTTGTCGGCAGCTTGCGACAAGGGCGCTGCGCTAAGCAGGAAAACTGCGGCCAGCGCCGTGGTCGATCGAATAAACATGATGCTCTCCTTCGCCCCGACGCGGAACTGCATCGGGCTTCGTTTTCAGTGATGCTCATTGGATGCAGGTCGCTGCCAAACGTTCCCGCGAAAATCGGCGCGGCCTATCCGGAAAGACCAAGCCGCTGCATCACGGCATTGGTCAGCCGTTCGCAGCGCCGGCCCGCGAAGGGAAAGGCGTCGAGCAGCACCGGGCCGATCTGGTCGTCCAGCGCCTTGCGCACCAGCGCGCGGGCGCGGTGCAGCCGGGTCTTGATGGTTTCTGGTCGCACGCCAAGCAGTTCGGCGGTTTCCTCGATGCTCAATCCCTCGATGAGGCGCGCCACGAACACCATCCGGTAGACATCGGGAAGACTGTCGGTTGCCCGTTCGACAAGCTCAAGGATCTGCCGTTGCGCCATCGTCCGCTCCGGATCGTCGCTCGGGTTGAGGGGAAACCGGATGATTTCGGCTTGCGGGTTTTCAGGCATCGCTACCATTCGCCGCCTTTTGCGCAAGCGGCCGAGCGCTTCGTTGATGACTATACGCGACAGCCACGTCGCGAGCGAGGCATCGCCGCGAAACGCCTCGAGATGGGCAAAGGCCCTGACATAGGCCTCCTGGACGATGTCCTCGGCCTCGCTGTCGTTACGCACGACGCCGCGGGCGATGCGGTAGAGCCTTTGGTTGTGCGTCTTGATGATGGTGCGGAATGCATCGCCATCACGTGCCAGCGCGCGGCCGACAAGCTGCATGTCGCCGGAAGCGGCGGGCGTTGCCGTCAACGCAGCAGGCATGGCCGATCTCCTGATAGGCTTCTCATCGCGACATTGGATGCATCGGCCGACAAAAGGTTCCCGACCAATCCGCCGGCCAGCCTCGATCCGCATCAAGCGCCGGCAGCGGCTATTCTATCGCTTCCGCCACGCCGCCGTCTCTATTTTGTAGACCGTTTCATCGGCTGGTCGGTCGCCCCGACATCGCTCCGGATCGCAATTTTCCAGCCGTTAGGCCGATTTCCTGACTCAGTCTGGAAAGGTGCTGGCTCAGGCCTTTGCGGCCGCCGCCAGCCCCCGCGCCAGGTCGGCCTTCAAATCCTCGATATCCTCGAGCCCGATCTGCAGGCGCACCAGCGGCCCGTCATACGGGCCCTTGGCGATGGTGCGGTCGCCCAGCAATACCGGCACGGCAAGGCTCTCATAGCCGCCCCAGGAATAGCCGAGGCCGAAAAACCTCAACGCGTCGAGGAAGGCGTGCTGCTGCTTTTGTCCACCGCCCGCAAGAACGATCGAGAAGATGCCGCTCGATCCGCAAAAGTCGCGCTTCCAAAGATCATGGTCGGGATGGCTGGGCAGCCCCGGATGCAGCACCTGCGCCACGCCCGGCTGACCCTCCAGCCAGCCGGCGAGGGCAAGCGCGCTCTTTTGATGATGCTCCAGCCGCACGCCCATCGTGCGCAGGCCGCGCAGCACCTGGTAGACGTCGTCAGGCCCGGCGCAGCAGCCCATCGTGTTGAACGTCTCGCAAAGCTGCTTCCAGCAGTCCGCATTGGCCGACACGGTGCCGAGCAGCACGTCGGAATGGCCGGCCGGGTATTTCGTCGCCGCGTGGATCGAGATGTCGACGCCATGGTCGAGGGGGCGAAAGTAGAGCGGCGTCGCCCAGGTGTTGTCCATCATGACGATGGCGCCGGCGGCATGCGCTGCCTTGGCGATGGCCGGTATGTCCTGCACCTCGAAAGTGTTGGAGGCCGGCGATTCGGTGAACACCACCTTGGTGTTGGGCTTGATCAGCGCCGCGATGCCGGCGCCGATGCGCGGTTCGTAATACTCGACCTCGATGCCCAGCCGCTTCAGCATCGTGTCGGCGAAGTTGCGGGTCGGATGATAAACGGAATCGACGATCAGCAGATGATCGCCGGCCGACAGGAAGGCGAGCAGCGGCAGCGTCACCGCCGCCAGGCCGGACGGTACCGCGACCGTGCCTGCCGAACCTTCCAGCGCATCGATCGCGCTGTTCAGCGCATCGGTGGTCGGCGTGCCGCGCGTGCCGTAGGTGTATCTCTGGCTGCGTGAAGCCATCGCCGCCGCATTGGGATAGAGCACGGTCGAGGCATGCACCACCGGCGGATTGACGAAGCCGAAATAGTCATGCGGGTTGTTGCCGGAATGGGCGAGCCGCGTGTTGACGCCCATCTCGCTGTCGTCTTTTGCCATTGCTTTTCGTCCCATGGGTTGGTCGTTAGCCATAGTGCGGCGGCATTGGCCGCGCAACCGCACCGCACTCGCCAGGCCAAGGTCTTGAATATGCCAATTCAGCAGTGCGCCGAACATCCTCTGGGCGGCTGCCAGGTGCGCTTGGCAAGTCACGGGCGGACTTTGCCGGCTTTATTGGCGCGCTGACCAATTTCCGAGCGCGTTTATCTGCAATTTCAGGCATTTCGGGCGGTTCGTTTTCAAAGTCTTTCGGATTTGGTCATTTCCCTTGACCTCACAGGAATAATCGCCTTCGATGTTGTTCGTGAATGGGAGGCAGCGCGTCGGTTACGATGCGGGATTCCGGTAACGGGCCGGGATACATAGCTGCGTTCACACGGGAAAAAGTCAGGTTCGCCTGAAAAAAACAGAAAAGGGTCAGTGGGTCATGAAACACATTGCAATCGGCGTTTTGGGCGCCGCCGCGTTTGGGTTCGCGGCTTCGGCGGCTTCGGCGGCCACGCTTGACGATGTCAAGGCGAAGGGCTTCATCCAATGCGGCGTCTCGACCGGTCTGGCCGGCTTCTCGGCGCCGGACGACAAGGGTGAGTGGCAAGGCATCGACGCGGACTTCTGTCGCGCGGTGGCGGCCGCCGTGTTCGGCGATGGCACCAAGGTGAAGTTTACGCCGCTCAGCGCCAAGGAGCGGTTTACCGCTCTGCAGTCGGGCGAGATCGACATCCTGTCGCGCAACACCACCTGGACCATCAATCGCGACACCGCACTCGGCCTGAACTTCATCGGCACGACTTATTATGACGGCCAGGGCTTCATGATCAACGCCAAGAAGCTTCCAGGCGTGAACTCGGCGCTGCAGCTTTCGGGCGCGGCGGTCTGCGTGCAGAGCGGCACCACGACCGAGCTCAACCTTGCCGACTATTTCAAGTCGAACAAGATGGAGTACAACCCGGTCGTCTTCGAAAAGCTGGAAGAGGTCAACGCCGCCTATGACGCCGGCCGCTGCGACGTCTACACGACCGACCAGTCGGGCCTCTATGGCATCCGCCTGACGCTGGGCGCGCCGGCCGACCATGTCGTGTTGCCCGAGATCATCTCCAAGGAACCGCTTGGGCCGGCCGTACGCCAAGGCGACGACCAATGGTACCACATCGTCAAGTGGACCTATTTCGCGTTGCTCGACGCCGAGGAGCTCGGCATCACCAAGGCCAATGTCGACGAGATGAAGAACTCGGATAGTCCCGAGATCAAGCGCGTGCTCGGCCAGGAAGCCGACACCAAGATCGGCACCGATCTCGGCGTCTCCAACGACTGGGTCGTCAACATCGTCAAGGCCGTCGGCAATTACGGCGAGATGTTCGAGCGCAATGTCGGCTCGGGCAGTCCGCTGAAGATCGCGCGCGGCATCAACGCGCTGTGGACCAAGGGTGGTCTGCAATACGCTCCGCCGATCCGCTGATCGAAAATGGATCCGGAAGGCAGATCGTCTGCCTTCCGGTCTCTCTTTCCAGGGGACTGTCGAATGGCATCGCAGGAAGTTCTTCGCGAGGAGCCAAGCCGCGGTTCCTTCATCAATGATCCTCGCGTCCGCGGCATATTCTTTCAAGCACTGGTCCTCGTCCTGCTGGTGGCGGGGGTCTGGTGGGTTACCCACAACGTCATCGTCAATCTGACGCGGCTGCACATCGCCTCCGGCTTCGGCTTCCTCAAGGGCCGCGCCGGTTTCGACATCAGCGAAAGCGCCATCGCTTATTCGTCGGATTCGACTTATTTCCGAGCCATCCTGGTCGGCTTCATCAACACCGTGATTGTGGCCGTCGTCGGCATCATCACCGCCACCATTATCGGTTTCATCGTCGGCATCGGCCGACTGTCGCGCAACTGGCTGATCAGGAAGATCTGCACGGTCTATGTCGAGGTCTTCCGCAACATCCCGCCGCTGCTGGTCATCTTCTTCTGGTATTCCGGCGTACTCGCCGTGCTGCCGCCGCCGCGCGAGAGCATCAATTTGCCGTTCGGCTCCTTTCTCAACCAGCGCGGCTTTTATTTTCCGCGCGCTGTCTGGGGCGAGGGCTCCTGGCTGATCCTGGTCGCTCTGCTCCTCGGCATCGCTATGGCCTGGTTCGTTGCCCGCAAGGCGCGACAGCGGCAGATGGCGACGGGTCAGCCATTCCCGGTGCTCTGGACATCCATAGCCTTGATCGTCGGCCTGCCGCTGCTGGCCTACGCGCTGAGCGGCTTTCCGCTGAGCTTCGAATTTCCAAAGCAGTCGACCTTCAACCTGGTCGGTGGCTTTCAGGTCAGGCCGGAGTTCCTGTCACTCTATCTGGCGTTGTCCTGTTATACCGCCGCCTTCATCGCCGAGATCGTGCGCGCCGGCATCAGGGGCGTCAGTACGGGCCAGACCGAGGCGGCCGCGGCACTCGGGCTGCGCTCGGGATCGATCCTCAGGCTTGTCGTCGTGCCGCAGGCGATGCGCATCGTTATTCCGCCGCTGACCAGCCAGTATCTGAACCTGACCAAGAACTCTTCGCTCGCCATCGCCATCGGCTATCCGGACCTGACGGCGACTGCCGGCACTGTCTTGAACCAGACCGGGCAGGCGGTCGAAGGCGTGGTGATCATGATGGCTGTCTATCTCGCGCTCAGCCTGATCACGTCGGCGATCATGAACGTCGTCAATGCCAGGATGGCGCTGGTGGAGAGGTAGGGCCATGCAGGAACACGACATGTCCTGGGTGCGGACGGAGATGACGCTGGCGCAGCCGGCGCCGTCGAGCGAGCGTGGCCTCACCGCCTGGATCCGCAAGAACCTGATTGCCACCACGGGCGACACCATCTTGACCATCGTCGGCATCGCGCTGGTTGCCATGATCCTGCCGCAGATCGTCAATTGGGCTTTCATCAACGCCCAGTGGACGGGACCGGACCGCACGGTCTGCGCCACCGTGGCGCAGGGCGGCATCCAGTCGGACGGCTGGACCGGCGCCTGCTGGGCTTTCGTCAACGCCAAGTTCGGCCAGTTCATGTTCGGCACCTATCCTGTCGAGGAGCGTTGGCGGCCGATCGTGGTGGCCATCCTGTTCGTGGCACTGCTGGTGCCTTTGCTCATACCGCGCGTACCGCGCAAAGGGCTGAACGCCATTCTTCTCTTCCTGGCGCTGCCGGTCGTCGCCTTCGTTCTGCTGGTCGGCGGCATGTTCGGCCTGCCGCATGTCGAGACGTCGCGTTGGGGTGGGCTGCTGGTGACGCTCAGCCTGTCCTTCGTCGGCATTGCCGTGTCGCTGCCGATCGGCATCGTGCTGGCGCTCGGCCGGCGCTCGAACATGCCGATCGTCAAGCTGCTGTGCGTGGTCTTCATCGAGACGGTACGCGGCATCCCGCTGATTACGGTGCTGTTCTTTGCCAGCGTGATGCTGCCGCTGTTTCTGCCGGCCGGCGTCAGCTTCGACAAGTTCCTGCGCGCGCTGATCGGCGTGTCGCTGTTTGCCGCCGCCTACATGGCCGAAGTGGTGCGCGGCGGCCTGCAGGCGATCCCCAAAGGCCAGTATGAGGGCGCCGACTCGCTCGGCCTCAGCTATTGGCAGAAGATGGGTCTGGTCGTCATGCCGCAGGCGCTGAAGCTGGTCATTCCCGGCATCGTCAACACCTTCATCGGCATGTTCAAGGACACCAGCCTGGTCATCGTCATCTCGATGTTCGACCTCCTCGGCATCGTCAAGCAGAACTTCTCCGACGCCAATTGGGCGACGCCGCAGACGGCCAGATCCGGCCTGGTGTTCGCGGCCTTCATCTTCTGGCTGTTCTGCTTCGGCATGTCGCGCTATTCAATGTACACGGAACGCCGTCTCGACACCGGCCACAAACGCTAAAAAAGGGGACCTTGTCATGGCCATAGAAAACGCCGTCAGCGCGGAAGAGATCAAGGTCAATGCCGCTAAGATGCACATTTCCACCACCGATGTCGCCATCGACATCATTGCCATGCACAAATGGTACGGCGAATTCCATGTGCTGAAGGACATCAATCTGAAGGTGATGCGCGGCGAGCGCATCGTCATCTGCGGCCCGTCTGGCTCCGGCAAATCGACGATGATCCGCTGCATCAACCGGCTGGAGGAACACCAGAAGGGCAAGATCATAGTCGACGGCAAGGAACTGACCAACGATCTGAAGAAGATCGACGAGGTGCGCCGCGAGGTCGGCATGGTGTTCCAGCACTTCAACCTGTTCCCGCATCTGACCATTCTGGAAAATTGCACGCTGGCGCCGATCTGGGTGCGCAAGATGCCGCGGAAACAGGCCGAGGAAATCGCCATGCATTTCCTCAAGCGCGTCAAGATCCCGGAACAGGCCAACAAATATCCCGGCCAGCTTTCCGGCGGCCAGCAACAGCGGGTGGCGATCGCCCGCTCGCTGTGCATGAACCCGCGCATCATGCTGTTCGATGAGCCGACCTCGGCTCTCGATCCGGAAATGATCAAGGAAGTGCTGGAGACGATGGTCGGGCTGGCCGAGGAAGGCATGACCATGCTCTGCGTCACCCACGAAATGGGCTTTGCGCGCAAAGTCGCCAACCGGGTGATCTTCATGGACCAGGGCCAGATCGTCGAGCAGAACACGCCGGCCGAGTTCTTCGACAACCCGCGCCATGAGCGCACGAAGCTGTTCCTGTCGCAGATCCTGCACTGATCCTGTACGCCGGTTCGGACAAGAGCGGCGGACCGGGCTCTCTGTCTTGCCGGCTTCGCGCGCATTCGACGAGCAGTGATGCTCGGGAGGATCTGCCCTTTGGTCGATGGCGAGCATCGGGAACTATCTTAGCACCCACAATCCTCCTGCGACGATCACCGCATATCGTGCAGCCTTGCCCAATGCGACAAGCATCACGAATATGCCGAGATGCATGCGGGCCGCGCCTGCCGCGACAGTGAAGGCATCCCCGACGACCGGCAGCCAGGCGAATAGGAGCAGCCACGCGCCAAAGCGGCGAAAGCTCCGGCTGGCCCGCTGGTATCGTTCACGGGTGATGGGAAACCATCGTCTAGATTGCAGCGTATCGATGCCACGCCCCAGCGTCCAGTTCACCACCGAGCCGAGCGTGTTGCCGGTTGTGGCGACCGCAAGCAGTAGCACCGGATCGCCACGGCCGCCGGCGATCAAGCCGGCGAGCACAACTTCCGATGAGACCGGCAAGATGGTTGCGGCTAGGAATGCGCTGGTGAACAGGGCGCCATAGATTGCCAGTGCAGCCACGTCGAGCAACCGGCTAGGCCTGCACGTCGACGACGCCCATCATGCCGAGCTGCTCGTGCTCCAGGATGTGGCAATGATACATCCTCCGCCCGGGGCGATCCTGGCGCAGCAAAAGCCGCATCGTTTCGCCGCGCGCCACGTTGACCGTGTCCTTCCAGGCGAGATAAGCCGGTTTCGAGACCTGCCCACCACGTTCGTGCTCGACCACTTGGAACTGCGTCCCGTGAACATGGAACGGATGGTCCATGTCGGCCTTGTTGACGATTTCCCAGAGCTCGACCTGTCCTGTTTTCGACACCACGTCGATGCGGCCCATGTCGAACGCCGCGCCGTTGATCAGGAAGCCCATCTGCATATCCGTCGCGCTCATCGTCGTCGTTTCGGTGAACACGAAACGCCGGCTGACGGCAGGGGTGCCAAGTTGCGCAATTGGTCGAAGCTTTTCCGGCAGCGGAGGAAACGTCTCTGCAGGCGTGTCCAAAACATTGACGGTAAGCAATGTCAGGCCTGCATCGGCGGGGCGGCCCGCGCCCATCCAGCCGCGATCGTAGTCGAGCGTGTTCAGGGTGACCGGGCCGCGCTTCTCAAACGAGACGATCAGTTCAAGGCGTTCCGCCGGGCTGAGCAGGACATCCTTGGCTGCCACCGGCGTCTCCAGCAGACCGCCATCGGTGCCGATGATCGTCATGGGTGCGCCGTCGAAGGAGAGCCGCAAAAAGCGCGCGTTAGTCGCGTTGTAGAACCGAAATCGCCGCTTTGTTCCAAACGGGACGGATAGCGCGGGATTTTTCTGTCCATTGACCAGCACGTGATCGCCGACGCGCCCGTTCATCAAATCGACCATGGTGTTGTCCGGCATGGTGCCCTCGGCGGCAAGGCGAAGGTCTGTGAACACCAGCACAGTGTCGCCATACTCGGCCGGGATCGGGTCCGCCTTCGGCTTGACCACGAACGCGCCGGCAAGTCCGCGATAGACCTGCTCGGCCGTCTTGCCGTGCGGATGCGGATGATACCAGTACGACCCCGCGCTTCCTTCGGGCAGTTCGAAGCTGTAGGTGCGCTCCGTGCCCGTCGCAACGGGGTCCATAGGATTGCCATCCTGGTCAGCTGGAACCGGCATGCCATGCCAATGGATGGTGCTCGTCTCTTCAGGAATTCGGTTCGTGAATGCAATCTCGACACGGTCGCCTTCAGTCACCTCGATCAATGGCCCCGGGCTCATACCATTGTATGCAAGGATTGGCGTGTCGAGCCCTTCTGCAAAGCGAACCATGGCGGGTTCAGCCGTGAGGTTTGCTCTGAACAGGCGGGGCGCATTGGCTTCATTGGCTAGCAGCGGCAACTCGCGCAACGCCTGGCCCTTAGGCAGCATGGTCGCGCTTTTTGGTGCCGCGCCCATGTCGTGGCCCGCGTGCCCCATATCCATGCCGGGCATCTCGTCCATCTTCATCTGGGCGATGGCGCGCGGGCTGGCGAGAACCGTGGCAACGCCTGCCGCCAGAAAACAGCGTCGATCCATGTGTTGTCTCCGAGATTAAGGTCACGCGCGTCGGCACGCGGTGTAACTCACGTGGCACGCTCCGTAGCCAGGTTGACACTAGCCTCGGTCACGTCATGCCGCCGTCCCCAGCGCCTTTCAAGCGGGCGACACAGGAGGCGGAGGTCATGCCCTCGATCCCAATCTGAATCGCGGGAGCGGAAACAGGCTCGGCTGGGTTATGAGCGACAGCGTTCATGGGTTTGCAGCTCCAACTGGGTAGCTGCGACACGATAAAGGTTCCCATCACGGGAAGGTCAAGGGGCAAATTTCGAGCGCTGCTTCGGCACGACAGCGATGATTTGAGCTGGCTCAAAAGCCCTTGACCTTCCTGTGATGGGAAGCCCCATAACAACCTCACTAGAGGAGAGCCGCAATGATAAGACTGACAGTTCCGGAAATGAGCTGCGGGCAGGCGTCATCAGATCAGTCGGTTACAACGAAAATTGGCCTGCCTGAACAGCGTACGGTCGGTGCGGATCATAAGCGCGCCTTCCGCGTTCATTTCCATTGGGAGTTGTATAACAAGCCGCGTGGGCGCGTGCGGCGGCAGGTCAAGGTTTCATCCTGATGCTCATCCAACCGATCGATTATTTTCTTGTCGTTTGGTTCGCGCTGGCGCTGGCTTCGACGCTTTATGTCGGCTTCGACCAATATCGCATCAATCCCGAGCCGGTGGTGATGAAATGGGGCTTCATCCTGGTCACCCTCTATATGGGTCCGCTCGGCTTGCTGCTTTACGTGCTCGCGGACAAGGAGCCACGGCCGGGCGAGCATGAGGTGTTCACCCGGCCGCTCTGGAAGCAGGGCGTCGGCTCCACCATCCACTGCGTCGCCGGCGATGCGACCGGCATCATTCTTGCCGCCGCCGTCACGGCGGCGCTCGGCCTGCCGATGTGGATCGACCTGATCGTCGAATATCTCGCCGGCTTTGCCTTCGGCCTGTTCATCTTCCAGTCGCTGTTCATGAAATCGATGATGGGCGGCACCTATTGGGAAAACGTACGCAAGAGCTTCCTGCCCGAGTTCATCTCCATGAACTTCATGATGGCCGGCATGGCACCGGTCATGAGCTTCCTGATGATGGGCCGCGACATGCGCGCGATGGAACCGACGGAGCTGCTGTTCTGGGGCGTGATGTCGATCGGCGTCATCGCCGGTTTTGCGCTTGCCTATCCGGCCAATGTCTGGCTGGTCGCCCGGGGGCTGAAACATGGGTTGATGACACAGCGCGCGCAGGCAGCCGGCATCGATGGTCGAGAGCAGCCTGCAACGAGGCAACATGTTCAGATGCAAATGCAGCAGGCCGACGCCAGTGGCCATCGCGGACAGCGCCACGATATGGCTTCCCACAAAGGCAAAGGCGGCGGCCATCACATGGAGACGGATGCCACGACGCCGCAGGTCGCTGCCCTGGGTGCCGTCTCCCTGCTGGCGCTCGCCATCGGCATGGTCGCGCCGGCAAACTGGCTGAACCTGACGCTGTCGGCACGCGACGTCGGCGGGGTGATCATGCCGCAAGGCATGATCATGGATCGCGACACGCCGGCCGATACAATGCGTGACATGGCCGCTACCGATCCACGCCTCGTGGCCGCCTCTTATGGCCTGACGGCAAGGGGCGACCAGGAACTGCCGTTTCGGATGGAGAACGGCATCAAGGTGTTCGAGCTCAGGCCTTCAGTGGTCCGCTGGCAGATCCTGCCGGACGTCGCGGTCGACGCCTATGCCTATAACGGCCAGATTCCCGGTCCGCGAATTCACATTCGCCAAGGCGATCGGGTCAGGATCAACGTCACCAACGGCCTGCCTGAGGAAACGACGGTGCATTGGCATGGCTTGATCCTGCCTAACCAGATGGATGGGCCGGCCGAGATCACCCAGGCGCCGATCGAGCCCGGGCAATCCTATTCATACGAATTCACCGCAACCCAGCACGGAACCTATTTCTATCATCCCCATGCCAAGCCGGACCGGACCCAGGCGCTCGGCCTCTACGGTGCGCTGATCATCGATCCCGCCAATCCTGCCGACGAGGTCGCGGCCGACCATGATTACGTCATCCAGCTTCAGGAATGGCTGGTGCGGGAAGGGCTGACCTACCCGTCGATGCCGATGGACGGCGGCATGCCGAATTTCTTCACCATCAACGGCAAGGCCTATCCCTCGACCGAGACGATCCCGATGAAGGTCGGCGAGACGCTCAAGGTGCGGTTCATCGGCACCAACAACGGCTTCATCCATCCGATGCATATCCATGGCGGACCGTTCGAGGTCGTTGCCCGCGACGGCGAGACGGTCCCCGCTTCGGGTCGTTTCCTTGCCGATACGATCAACGTCGGGCCGGGTCAGCGCTACGACGTGATCTGGAAGGCGCAGCGTCCGGGCAAATGGCTGATCCATTGCCACATCCCGCATCACACCACGAACAACAATGTCGAGGAGAAGGGCGGCGGCGGGCTGATGGTCGTGATCGATGTGACATGACTGGCGTCGCCTTGGCGCGTTCCATCCGCTGCACCGGACCGGACACCATGCAGTGGCTGAAACCATATTTTCTCTTAAGCTGATGTGATCTGCCAGACAGCGACGCCGGCAAGCGCGAGACCGGCGGCGCCCTCGATGGCCCGGGAGATGTTTTCGAACAGCCGTGGCTGGCGCGCGAAAAACTGTACAAGCCGTTCCCGAAACACGATCGACAACACGGCGACGCAGGACAGCGTCAGCGCCACGCCGACCATCATGGTGATGGCAAACAGGACGCCCGCTGCCGGAACACCCCTGGACATCGCGAAAGTCATCGCGAAAAGCGTAAGCGGACATGGGATCAGGCCTGCCATGACGCCGACAGCCTCGCCCTCGTGCCTGTGATGATGGCTGTGGCTCAAAGCGCGCCAGAGCATCCAGACGCCAATGAGGCCGAGCAGCCCGCGACTGATGTGCTCCAGAAGCGGAGCGCGGCCGACGCTGCCCAATGCTATTGAGACCAGCGGCAGCGAGAGAGCCGCAATCAGAACGGCAATCGTCACATGCGTGAACGATAGCGTGATAGATACGAGCAGACCACGCGATACCTTCGCATCCGAACCGGCAAGATAAGTCGCCAGGACGGCCTTGCTGTGCCCGGGCGTCAGCGCATGGGCAGCCCCGAACACGACGCCCATCGGCAGGAAAGCCATGAACGCCAGCCAATTGCCTCCGGCCGCAAGCAGCTTGATCTGTTCGCCGAGCGTCAGATAGATCGTGCGCTGAAATTCGACGAGCGTCTGGAACATCGGACGAGACTAGCAGAAAATCAGCGAGCGTAAGTGCATGTGGCCGTGGTCATGCGTGTGCTCGTGAGAATGGTCGTTCTCTCCACGTACCGTTGAAAACCGCACATTCGCCTCAGCCAGGGCCGGCATATGCTGGGATAGTTCGTCCTTCAGCGCTGCGGCGATCTTGTTCGCCGCCGACAGCGGCAGGGTTTCGTCCGCGGCAATTGCGATGTCGGCGTGCAATCTATGACCGATCCAGCGCGCCTTGGCATCGACAATGCGTGCGCCCGGAACGTGCTCGGCGGCATGTCGGATTTCGTCCATCACACCGGGTTCGATTCCATCCAGCATGCGGGTCAGCACCGAGCGGGCCGATTGCCAGACGATACCGAAGATCGCAATCGTGATCAGCAGGCCGACGATCGGATCGGCCAAGGAAAAGCCGAGCCAGACGGCGATGGCTCCGATGATCACGGCAAGGCTGGTAAGTCCATCTGTGCGGGCGTGGTAGCCGTCGGCAATCAGTGCCGCGCTGTTGATTTCGCGACCGACGCGGATACGGAACACGGCAACCGCCTCGTTGCCGAGGAAGCCGACAATGCCCGCCGCAGTCAGCCAGCCCAGGTGTGTCACCACTTGTGGATTGATCAGCCTGTCGATGGCTTGGTAGGCAGCGACTACAGCGCTGAACAGGATGATGAGCACGATGATGATGCCGGCCAGATCCTCGACCCGGCCCAAGCCATAGGTGAAGATCCGCGACGGCTTGCGCCGCGCCAGCACGAACGCAATCCATAGCGGGATCGCCGTGGTCGCATCGCCGATGTTATGGATCGTGTCGGCCAGCAATGCCACGCTCCCCGACAACGCAACCACGACCATCTGCAATGCCGCGGTGATGGCCAGGATCACGAACGACCATTTGATTGCCCAGATGCCCCGGTCGGTGGTGGCAATTGTCGCGTCGATGACCCCATGGCTGTGACCGTGCGGACCGTGACCGCCGTGATGATGTGCGGCGTGCGAGCCGAACCCGAGCCAGTCCAGAATGCGGGCTACGATGGCATTCATAGATACTTCGCCAGCTGCTTGAGTTCCGCCAGCGAGTTGCCGCCGGTTTCGACGCTGTCCGTCAGGCAATGCTCGATGTGATCGTTGATCAGCTCGCGCTTGGCGCTGCTGATGGCCCTTTCGACGGCATGAAGCTGCTGCGCCAGATCAACGCAAGGGCGATGCGCCTCGATCATCGCCAGCACCGCCGCAAGGTGGCCTTGCGCGCGCTTCAGGCGCTTTATGATGGAAGGATGCGAGGCGTGGAGGTGATCTGACATGCCTCAGCATATCCTCCCGGGGAGGATACGCGTCAAGCGCTTTGTCAGTGGCACAACTCCGGAGGGGCTTCACCTTGAGCATTGCTTGTTCTATGCCTTTCCCATGAAGAAGCTTGCCCGTTTTCTTGGCCTGCGGGTCGTTGCAGCAGTCCTTGCGGTGGCATTGGGCACACTGCTGCCGCGCCCGCTCTGGCCGGCGGCAGTTGCCGATCCGATCGGCTCAAGCCACCGCATCCTGGTGCTGAAAAATCCGATCCACACCGACATCGCCATCCCGGTCGACGACGATGTGCGCCGGCGCTTCCATTTCCTGGTCGATGCCGGCATTCCAGCAGACATGGCGGAGGTCCGCTACATCGTCTTCGGCTGGGGCGGCCGCGCCTTCTATCTGGAGACGCCGACCTGGTCGGAGCTGAAGGCGGTGCCGGTGATGAAGGCGCTGACGGTCGACGCCTCGGCAATGCATGTCGACATTTCAGGCGAAATCGCCGAGCCGCATCCCGACGTCGCCGGCTTCGACATCGGCGAGGAGCGGTTTACGGCGCTGCTCGATTACATTGCGGCAAGCTTCCGGCAGGGACCGAACGGGGCCATGCCGATCGAGAATGCGGCGTATTCCCGTTTCGATCGGTTCTTCGAAGCCAATGGCCATTTCAACGCGCTGGTCGGCTGCAACACCTGGGCGGCGGCAGCACTGCGCACCGCCGGCCTGCGCACCGGCTGGTGGAACCCGCTGCCGGCCTCGCTCGGCCTGTCGATGCGGCTTTACAATTGACAAGGCGACTTAGGACCGCCGAGCGTCCAACGCCCGCCAGCCATAGAGCCAGTCGAGATCGGCGGCGAGTTTTTCGGGCGAGCGCATCGCCAGGAACAGGTTGCGGGCCATCGCCACCGGCCCGGCCGCATGCCAGGCGAGGCGGTTGAGGACGCCGCGGCGGGCGACCTGGGCGACGCGCGGCCGCCGCGCCTGTTCCCAGGCGACAAGCGCGCTGCTGAGATCGGCAGGCGAGGTGGCAACGAAACCGGCAAGGGTTACCGCGTCCTCGATCGCCATCGCCGCGCCCTGTGCGGCAAACGGCGTCATCGCATGCGCCGCATCGCCGATCAGCGCGATGCCTTCCGGCGTCGTCCACCGCCGCTGCTCGACGGTGTGGATCGGCCATGCCGTCCATGGCGCGGCCTCGCTCGCCAGACGGACCAGCGCCGGCGCGGTACCGCGCATGGCGCTGGCGAGGATGGCGGGGTCGGCATGCCCCGACCAGCCCTCGGCGATGCGCTCGCCCTTTGTGAAGGCAGCGAGGTTGAAGGCAGTGCCACGGCTGACCGGATAGGCGACCATATGGAAGCCGGAATAGAGGAATGCAGTAACACAATCGGGCGCACCGATCGCCGCAAAGGTTTGTCCAGCGGGGCTGTCGGCGGCCACCGTGGCGCGCCAGGCAAGCTCGCCCGAAAACCGGCTTCTCCGGAAATCGGCTGCGTTGCGGGCAAGCGTTTCTCGCACCGACGACCAGACGCCATCGGCGCCGATCAAAAGACAGCCAGCCTCGACCGTGTCGCCATCAGCCGATGCAGTGACGGTAACACCTTTCGATCCGGCTGCGATGTCGGTCACCCGCGCGCCGGCGATCAGATCGATACCGGGCTGCTCCGAAACTCGCTGCATCAGCGCTGACTGCAGATCCGCGCGGTGGGCAACGAGATAGGGCGCTTCCCAGCGCGTTTCGGCCGCCTGGCCAAGCGGTACGCGCGCCAGCTTGCGCAGCGTGGCGGCATCCTTGAGCACGACCGCCTCCGGCTGCACCGCCGTCGCCAGCAGCCGATCGAGTACGCCGAGCTGCCGTAGGATGCGCGTCGCGTTGGGCGAAAGCTGGATACCGGCGCCGGCAGCCTCGAGGTGCTGCGCCTGTTCGAACAGTTTTATCCGATAGCCGCGCTCGGCGAAGGCCAGTGCCGCGGTCAGCCCGGCGACGCCCGCCCCGGCGATGACCACCTGCCGGGACTGCGTTTCCTGCATCAGGCTTGTCGCGGAAGAATCAGGCGGCCTGGTCGAGATAGAGGCAGCCCGGCGGCTGCGTTTCCAACGCCTTCAGCTTCGGCGAATAGCGATAGAGCGTCGAACAATACGGGCAGACTTTTTCATTGTCGTCGCCCATGTCGAGAAATACATGGGGGTGGTCGAAAGGCGGATTGGCGCCGGTGCACATGAATTCCTTGACGCCGATGTCGATTGCCGGATAGCCCGCATCGTTCTGGAAATGGGGAATGGAACCGCCTGCCATCGTCGTCTCCTGATCTTGTCGATTGCATCTGGATCATAACCCGTCGCTTTGCAAGATCGATGAAATGAAACTGTCGCAAAAGCCTGTCAGAGGATAAGTTAAGCCGGTTAAGGCTATGGTCGTCGAACGGTGTGGGAAGAGCGGAAACCATGAACGAACTGAAGCCGGTGCAGAACGAATTCATCACCGTCGAGGCGGCGAGCCGCGAAGGCGGCAATCCCGACCGCTTCGTCAACCGCGAGTTTTCCTGGCTGCAATTCAACCGGCGCGTGCTCGAAGAGTCGCTGAACGCGAATCATCCGCTGCTCGAGCGTGTTCGTTTCCTGTCGATATCGGCCGCCAACCTCGACGAGTTCTTCATGGTCCGCGTCGCCGGTCTTGCCGGCCAGGTGCGCGAGGGCATCGTGCTGAAGAGCCCGGACGGACGCACGCCCGAGCAGCAGCTTGAACAATTGCTGCGCGAGGTCGAGCGCCTGCAGGAGGACCAGCAGAAAAGCCTTTCGGCGCTGATGCTGCTCCTCGACAAGGAAGGCATCGAGAGCATCACCCGCGAGGCGCTGAGCAAGGACGAGAAGATCTGGCTGGAGGACCATTTCCAGGAGCAGGTATTTCCGGTGCTGACGCCGCTGTCGATCGACCCGGCGCATCCGTTCCCGTTCATTCCCAATCTCGGTTTTTCGATGGCGCTGCAATTGCGCCACCGTAAGAACGGCGAGGAAATGAGCGCGCTTTTGCGCCTGCCGGTGGCGCTGAGGCGCTTCATCCGCTTGCCGGATCGCAAGCGCCATGTCCGCTTCATCCCGCTCGAGGAGGCGGTCGGCCTTTATATCGGCAAGCTGTTCCCAGGCTATGAGGTCAAGGGCTCCGGCACGTTCCGTATAATCCGCGACAGCGATATTGAGGTCGAGGAAGAGTCCGAGGATCTGGTGCGCCTGTTCGAGACGGCGCTGAAGCGGCGCCGCCGCGGTTCGGTTATCCGCATCGAATTCGACCGGCTGATGCCGCCCGAACTGCGCGACTTCGTCGCCGGCGAGCTCGGCGTCTCGGCAAGCCGGATCAGCGTGCTCACCGGTCCGCTGGCGCTCAGCCAGATCTCGGAGATCGTCGCCGTCGCCCGCGACGATCTGAAATTCACCCCCTACAATCCCCGCTTTCCCGAGCGCATCCGCGAGCATGGCGGCGATTGCTTTGCCGCCATCCGCGAGAAGGACATCATCGTCCACCACCCCTACGAATCCTTCGACGTGGTGGTGCAGTTCCTGCGCCAGGCGATGGCCGATCCGGAAGTGGTGGCGATCAAGCAGACGCTCTACCGCACCTCCAACGACAGCCCGATCGTGCGCGCTCTGGTCGACGCCGCCGAGGCCGGCAAGTCGGTGACCGCGCTGGTCGAGCTCAAGGCGCGCTTCGACGAGGAGGCCAACATCCGCTGGGCCCGCGACCTCGAGCGCGCCGGCGTCCAGGTCGTCTTCGGCTTCCTCGAACTGAAGACCCATTCGAAAATGTCGCTGGTCGTGCGGCGCGAGGATGGCAGGCTGCGCAATTACGTGCATCTTGGCACCGGCAACTACCACCCGGTCACCGCGCGCATCTACACCGACCTGTCCTTCTTCACCACCGCCCCGACGATCGCGCGCGATGTCGCCCAGCTGTTCAACTTCATCACCGGCTATGCCGAGCCGGCCGAGCAGATGCGGCTGGCCATATCGCCGTTCACGCTGCGCGACCGCATCCTCAAGCACATTTCGGACGAGATCAGTCACGCGCTGGAGGGCAGGCCCGCCCGCATCTGGATGAAGATGAACGCCTTGGTCGACCCGATCATCATCGATGCCCTCTATGATGCCAGCCGCGCCGGCGTCGAGATCGATCTCGTCGTGCGCGGCATCTGCTGCCTGAGGCCGCAGGTGCCCGGCCTGTCGGAGAACATAAGGGTGAAATCGATCGTCGGCCGCTTCCTCGAACACAGCCGCATCTATTGTTTCGGCAACGGCCACGGCCTGCCCTCGGACGGGGCGATCGTCTACATCTCCTCGGCCGATTTGATGCCGCGCAATCTCGACCGCCGTGTCGAGACGATGGTGCCGATCACCAATCCAACTGTGCACGAACAGGTGCTCGGCCAGATCATGCTCGGCAACATCATGGACAACCAGCAAAGTTTCGACGTATTGGCTGACGGAACCTCCCGGCGCGTCGTGCTGGAAGAGGGCGAGGAACCGTTCAACGCGCAGGAATATTTCATGACCAATCCGAGCCTGTCCGGACGGGGCGATGCGTTGAAGTCGCATGCGCCCAAGCGCATCGCGCAGTTCAAGCGCCGCAAGAAACAGAACGCAGCGACGGGCTGATGATTTCAGCATCCCAGGGCCGGCTCCAGGACCGCCGACCGCTGTCCATCATCGATATCGGGTCGAACTCGATCCGTCTTGTCATCTATGAGGGGCTGGCGCGCTCGCCGACCTTGCTGTTCAACGAAAAGATGCTGGCCGGCCTCGGCCGCGGCATTGTTTCGACCGGAAAACTCGATCCCGAGGCGGTGACGCGCTCGATGGAAGAGTTCCGCCGCTTCCGCGCGCTCTCCGACCAGGCCGGCGCCCAGCGCATGTATGTGCTGGCGACCGCCGCCGCCCGCGAGGCGGTCAACGGCCCCGACTTCATCCACCGCGCCGAGGATGTGCTCAAGACCGAGATCCAGGTGCTGAGCGGCCGCGAGGAAGCCCATTATTCGGCGCTCGGCGTCATTTCCGGTTTCCATCCGGCCAACGGCATCGCCGGCGATCTTGGCGGCGGCAGCCTCGAATTGATCGACATTGACGGTGAGACGATCGGTGACGGCATCACGCTGCCGTTGGGCGGCCTGCGCCTGCAGGACATGGCGAAGAACTCGCTGACCCAGGCGGCAAGGATCACGCGCGAGCAACTGGCGCGGGCGAAATTGCTGAAGGGCGGGCAGGGCAGGGCGTTCTACACGGTCGGCGGCACCTGGCGAAACCTCGCCCGGCTGCACATGGAAATGACCAACTACCCGCTCGGCGTCATGCACCATTACGAGATCGGCGTCGAAAGCGCCGCGAACTTCCTCCGGCAGGTCGCCAAGGCCGAGATCGACAAGGTCAAAGGCATCGAGGGCATCTCCAAGAACCGCCGCTCGCTGCTGCCCTATGGCGCCATCGTGCTGCAGGAGATCATGGCGGCGATGCAGCCGTCGAAGATCATCGTGTCGGCGCTGGGCGTGCGCGAGGGCTTTCTCTACTCGCTGCTCGACAAGGCCGAGCAGAAGGCCGATCCGCTGATCTCGGCGGCGGAAGAGCTTGCCCGCCTGCGCTCGCGCTCGGTCGACCACGCGCATGAGCTTGTCGAGTGGACCGGCAAGGCCTTCGCTGCCTTCGGCATCGACGAAACCAGGGACGAGGCGCGCTACCGCCACGCCGCCTGCCTGCTCGCCGATATCGGCTGGCGTGCCCATCCCGAATATCGCGGCAAGCAATCGCTCAACATCATCGCCCACGCCTCGTTCATCGGCGTCGACCATCCCGGCCGCGCCTTCCTGGCGCTTGTCAGCCTGTTTCGCCACGAGGGCGTGTTCAATGAAGCCGCTCCGGAAATCCGCGGGCTGGCGACACCGCGCTATCTCGAACGGGCCCGCGTGCTGGCCGCGCTGCTGCGCGTCGTCTATTTGCTGAGCGCGGCAATGCCCGGCGTCATGCCGCGACTGAAATGGGAAAACCGCGGCAATGGCGTGCTGGCGCTGGTGCTGCCGGCAGCGCTGGCCGATCTTTACGGCGAGCGGCCGGCCGGCCGGTTGGCACAGGTGGCAAAGGTCACCAACCGCCGGCTGGTGCTGGCGGTCGAGGGCGGGCCTAGTATTTCAGTGAAGTAGTTTCAGGCACGACGCCAATTGCATGTGGCAATTCGCTGCGAGCTCCACGCTTGGGCGAAGATCGTGAAATCCAGTCAAATCCTGCTGCTGCTGCTTTCCATCCTGCCATTGTTGATTTTCGACGCGGCCAGAGCTCAGACGGTTTCCAAGGTTTCCGTTGCTGCAAAAGGCGCGTTTGAGTTTGAGAAGAGTTATCCAAAAGCCGCAGACGGAAAAACACCGTTCAATTTGCTCACAGGTTTTCTAAAACCTAAAAGCGGGCAAAAGATAAACTATTTTGTATTTAGAATAAGCGACGAAATGATCAAATTTCAAAGATCGATTTCGATGAACACGTTTTATGCGGACGTTAATCTCTGTCCTGGCGCTGTCGATCGAACCGTGTCCGTTCATCAGCCCCTCGGCAACTTTCTTGAGCCTATCGTGGGCCGAACCGACCTGTTGCCATACGTTAAGAGGGCAAGCCTGATCCAATTGCGCAACTACCTGTATGTCGCGATTGACAGCAATCTTCGGAGCTACTCCCCCAAGGGCGCAGATCAATATGGATATGAATGGCTGCCGATCGCGGTGGAAAGCAGACAGGTTTGCCTGACCATCAGCGTCGGTCGAATGGGGCATGGCGCCTTTCTTCTCAGCCCATAAACACAACCAGGCTTGCGGAGTTCGTCTTTCTCGACAGCAAATGAGCCGAGCCGGGCGGCAGCTTAGCCAGTCCCTGCAGCCATCCGGCCGTCGGCCGACCATGCACCCGCGCCAGCCATCGCCAGCGCCAGAAAACCGCCTGATATCGCGATGTCCTTCATCAGCATCTGCGAATGCATGAAGGTCAGCGTCGGATCGCCGCCGCCCTGGCCATAGTGGCCGATGAACGCTGTCGCGACGCAAAAGGCGGCGAGCAGCAGCGCCACGATCGGCG
Source organism: Mesorhizobium sp. M0598 (assembly GCF_040320865.1). Classification (NCBI taxonomy): domain Bacteria; kingdom Pseudomonadati; phylum Pseudomonadota; class Alphaproteobacteria; order Hyphomicrobiales; family Phyllobacteriaceae; genus Mesorhizobium; species Mesorhizobium sp. M0598. Next base: position 66,282 of record NZ_JAMYQL010000028.1, read on the forward strand.
TCTTGAAGCCGACGAGGATGAGCAGCCCGGCGATCAGTTCGAACAGCCCGGTGCCCCAGGCAGCCAGCGTCGGCAGCGGCAGGCCGAGGCCGGCGAAATAGCCGGTCGTGCCGGCAATGTCGGCAAGCGCATGGAAGCCGGACGGCACGAACAGTGCGGCGAACAGCAGTCGGGAAAGCAAAAGCAGCGTATTGCGGGGCATGGCAACCTCCGTTGTCGGCCGGGTGGCCAAGAGCCCGATCCTAGCAGAATTCCGGTCAGCGGACCGACAGGCACAAACGACAACGAAAAAGGGGCGCGGAAAATTCCGCGCCCCTTTGTTCAGGAAATGCTGGGCTGCTTCAGCCGCGCTTGGCGTCGATCGAATACGCGCCTGGGCCCGAGGAGGCGAGCACGAGGAAGCCGCCGGCAATGCCGAGGTTCTTCATGAAATTGATCATCTGCATCTGATCGGCCCAGCCGGTGTGGGCAACCAGTGCGGTGGCGACGGTGAAGATCGCCATCACCCAGCCGACGATCCGGGTCTGGAAGCCGACAAGGATGGCCAGGCCGCCAAGCAGTTCGATAAGGCCGACGACAATGGCGGTCACCATCGGCAGCGGCAGGCCAAGGCTGCCGAAATAGCCGGCGGTGCCGGCAATCGCCGTCAGCTTGCCGAAACCGGAAAGCAGGAAGATGACAGAAAGCAGGATGCGGCCGAGCAGGATCGTGCCCGAGGCGCCGGCGGCGGTGCCGGAACCGGCAAACGAAGTGTTGGTGGACGTGTTGGTGGACATGCGTAACTCCAGAAGGGTTTGGCCAAAAGGCTTGGGATAGCCGTCCAGTTAGCGCATGCCGACTGTTCACCAAAGGCGTCAGATTGGTTACGGATTGTTCACTCAGGTAACGTTTTCGCGATCAACTTACCCTGGGTGCGTCATGTCCTCCGGCCGCACCAGCCGCTCATAATCGGCTTCGCTGACCAACCCGGTGGCCAGCGCTTCCTCGCGCAGCGTTGTGCCGTTCTTGTGCGCCGCCTTGGCGATCTTGGCGGCGTTGTCGTAGCCGATCGTCGGCGCCAGCGCGGTCACCAGCATCAGCGAACGGTCGAGCGCTGCCTTGATGTTGTCTTCGCGGGCCTCGATGCCGACGACGCAATTGTCAGTGAACGACACGGAAGCGTCGGCCAGCAGCTGCACCGACTGCAGGAAACAATAGGCCATCAGCGGATTGTAGACGTTGAGCTCGAAATGGCCCTGGCTGCCGGCGAAGCTGATCGCCGCGTTGTTGCCGAACACCTGCACGCAAACCTGCGTCATCGCCTCGCATTGTGTCGGATTGACCTTGCCCGGCATGATCGAGGAGCCCGGTTCGTTTTCCGGCAGCGACAATTCGCCGAGGCCCGAACGCGGGCCCGATCCGAGCAGCCGGATGTCGTTGGCGATCTTGAACAGCGCCGCCGCGCAGGCATTGATGGCGCCGTGCGAGAAGACCATGGAATCATGCGCGGCCAGCGCCTCGAACTTGTTCGGCGCGGTGACGAAATCGATGCCGGTGATCGCGGCGATGCGCGACGCCACCATTTCGGCAAAACCGACCGGCGCGTTGAGGCCGGTGCCGACCGCGGTGCCGCCCTGTGCCAATTCCTGCAGGCCGGGCAGGGTCATCTCGATGCGCTTGATCGACGAGGCGACCTGAGCCGCATAGCCCGAGAATTCCTGGCCAAGCGTCAGCGGCGTGGCGTCCTGTGTATGGGTGCGGCCAATCTTGACGATGTGGGCGAAAGCCTTGGTCTTGGCCTCGAGTGCCGCATGCAAATGTCTTAGCGCCGGCAGCAGGTCGTGGATGATGCGCTCGGCGCAGGCGATGTGCATTGCAGTCGGATAGGTGTCGTTCGACGACTGGCTCATATTGACGTGGTCGTTGGGATGCACCGGCTTCTTCGACCCCATGACACCGCCCAGAAGCTCGATTGCCCGGTTGGAGATCACCTCATTGGCGTTCATGTTGGACTGCGTGCCCGAACCGGTCTGCCAGACGACCAGCGGGAAATGCTCGTTGAGCTTGCCGTCGATGACCTCCTGGGAGGCCTCGATAACGGCCTTGCCGATCGCCGGATCGAGCCGCTTCAGCTCCATATTGGCCTCCGCTGCCGCCCGCTTGACGATGCCCAGCGCCCGCACGATCGAGGCCGGCTGTTTCTCCCAGCCGATCTTGAAATTGGCCAGCGAACGCTGCGCCTGCGCGCCCCAATAGCGGTCGGCGGCGACCTCGATGGGACCGAACGTGTCGGTTTCGGTTCTGGTCTCTGGCGCGCTCACGAAGTCTCTCCGGTTTGCAATTTGCAAACGGCGTATCGCGTTGCACAAATGCCTTCAAGCGGAGATTGCGGGTGACGGGAATGCAAATCGGTTGAAGGTGCTGGCAATCTCCCCACTTGAGGGGGAGATGTCGCCGAAGGCGACAGAGGGGGTCGGTAGGTCTTGACGCAACTCCCATAGCGGACGGAACAGGCTGGTGTTCCACGCGAGACGACCCCCTCTGGCCTGCCGGCCATCTCCCCCTCGAGGGGGGAGATCGCAACCTCACCCCGCCGTGTATCCTCCATCCACGGCGAAGATTCCGCCGCTGGTCCATGCCGCTTCGTCGCTGGCGAGATAGGCGGCGATGCCGGCAAGGTCGCTGGTTCGGCCGATGCGGCCGAGCGGGTAGCTGCGCTCGACATAGGCCTTGAGCTCGGCTTGCGCGGCCTCAGGCAGGTTTTCGATCGACCTGCGCCGCATCGCTGTGTCGACCGTGCCGGGCGCGATGGCGTTGACTCTTATGCCGCGCGGCCCGAGCTCGAAGGCGAGCGACTTGGTCAGCGAATTGAGCGCGCCCTTCGAAAGCGAATAGAGGCTGGACGGCCGCTTCGGGATCATCTTGTGCGCGAAATAGGACGAGATGTTGATCACCGAGGCCGCACCCGGCGCGAGATGCGGCAACAGCCGTTGGGTGAGAAAGAATACCGCCGTGACGTTGAGCGCGAACGACTGCTGGAACTGGTCCTCGCTGACGGTCTCGAACGGCACAAGGAACGCTACGCCAGCATTGTTGACGAGGATATCGACAGGTGGGCCGCGCCTGGCATGCTCGACCACGGCATTGATCCCGGCGCTGGCCGACAGGTCGGCCGAAAGCGTTCCGACATTATCCCCGAGCTGCTTGCGGGCGGCGTCGAGCTTTTTGCCTTCGCGGCCGACGATCAGCACGTCCGCGCCTTCGCGCAAGAAAGCCTCGGCGATTGCCAGCCCGATCCCGTCCGAGCCGCCGGTGACCAGTGCCCGTTTGCCGCCTAGTCTCATCCAACACTCCCGCACGTGCCGCCTTCCGCCGGCGGCATGAACCCCAGAGCAGCTTGCCTGCACTCCGGGTCAAGTCGCCTGCCTATCCCAGCGTATGAAACTTCGCCTCGTCTCACCGCCCAAGCAGCGATTGTGAGGTTGGCGACAGCCGCAAAGTCTCAGTCGGCTTGGCCATACGTGAATGGACGCTCTGCTCGAACACTTGCCACTCCGGGGAGGCAGCCAAGGCTGCCTCGTGGCGGGCATGTGCATCGGCGCTGGCGAAACCGGTGATGCTGATGAAGACGTTTTCGCTGGCCCGCACCGGCAGCCGCGGAAAGCTGTTTTCGGCATGTTCGGTAACGAAGGCGGCGAGCGGCGACGCGCCAAATGCGGCGAGCACCGGAAGGGCCGCGGTCTGGAAATCATTGGCGAAACGGGCTTCCAGGCCAGGTTGCAAATAATGAATCCTGATGACAACAATTGCCTGCAAATCACTGCTTGCGCTTGGTTCTTCGGGGTCCGACTGGGGTACTCGTTTCGATCCCGAGAGGTCTAGGCCGGCGCCTGGCCAAGCCGGCTTCAGCAGCAGCACGTCGTCAGAATCGATCATCGTGGCGTTGGCGGCGTCGCGCCAGGCAGCCCAGACCGGCCCGTCATAGAAGGCGGTCAGAGCGTTTTTCCGCGCTTCCATACCGTCGAAGCCGCGCAGCCAGACGAACATATCCGGCCGGTCGAGATCGCGGAACTGGCCGATGATGGTCATCCCCGCGGTTTCCTGGCCCTCGATCAGGTGATTATCGAAGATGCCGATCAGCGTCTCGCGCCTGCCGGGTTTCAGCGTGTATTGCCTGAGTTCGACAACGGGCGAGGCGAGCAGATCGGGATTAGGTATGGCGTTCAAAGGCAGGTTCATCGCGCGAGCTCCAAAACAGGAAAGTCATCCTGTTTTACAAAACAGACCGATTGTCCTGTTTTGTCAATCTGCTATCGTGTGAAGATGTCAGCAGAGATATCCGCTCGCCCAAGGTCGCGGGCTCAAAAACGCACCAACCACCCCGAAGGCATGCGCAAGAAAGTGATCGATGTGAAGCAGCCAGAAGCGCCAAGGGACCCCGAAAGAGAATACGTTGAGGCTGCCATATTGCACCGTCAACTACTTGAAATGGGGGATGTCAAAGGATCGAATGCGGCTCACGACCGCTTAATCCGCGCAATAAGAGAGATCAGCAACCGACCTGATCTTGGCCGATCTTTTCTGTTGGGAACCCTGAGGCATACAGACGAAAATGTCAGGTTCTGGAGTGCCGGGCACCTTTTGCCACTCGAAGAAAAAATGGCTCTTGCCGATTTGAAGAGCCTCGCAAGAGACGCGAAATCGTCGGTGGTTAGTTTAAGTGCCGATGTGACCGCAACGGAGTGGCGAAGAGGCACGCTGGATATTGATTGGTTCATGAAAGAGTAGAAGCAGCGCCTCGTCCGAATCGATCACTGGGCGTTGGCGGCGTCGCGCCAAGCAAACCCTACCGGCTGTTTTACCAAACAGACCGGTTGTCCTGTTTTGTCAATCTGCTATCGTGTGAAGATGTCAGCAGAGATATCCGCTCGCCCAAGTTCGCGTGCTCAAAAACGCACCAACGACCCCGAAGGCATGCGCAAAAAGGTGCTCGATGTCGCCGAGGAGGCGTTTCAGGCACGCGGCTATCATGCGTCCAGCATGGGCGACCTGATGGCGACGGCGGGCGTCACCGGCGGCGCGCTGCACCACCATTTCCCAACCAAGAAGGCGCTGGCGCTCGCAGTGATCGAGGAGCGGGTCGCCGCCGCGGTAGAAGAGACGTGGATCCAGCCGGTGCGGATGGCTCCCTCAGCGCGCGAGGGCGTGCGCTCCGTGTTCGCGGCCGTCGCGGCGGAGCTGGAGCGGCAGGGATTCGTACGCGGCTGCCCGCTCAACAATCTGGCGCATGAACTGTCGCTTGCCGATCCGGATTTCCGCATTGCCCTTGCCGGCATTTTTTCGGCCTGGCGCCAGGTGATCGCCGACAAGATCAGCGTCGACCAGCAGGCGGGCCGGGAGCTGGGCACCGATCCGCAGCGCTTCGCGGCGCTAGCCGTCGCCAGCTATTCGGGCGCCATGTCGATGGCCAAGACAGCACAGGACGCAGGCGTGCTGCGCGACTGCCTGATGGCGTTGGAGCAGGGAGTTATGTCGTCCAAAACAGGAACGAGGCGACGTAACAGGATACTGCACAGAGCCCTCTGACGCCGGCAGGACAGCCGCTCACTATGACCGAGCCGGGGAGGCCGAGCTCTTAATTCGGCAGCGGCTTGATCAGCTCGTAGCCGACCACGCTTTCGGTACTGGTACCCTCGTCATAGCGCCGGGCCACAACCGCCTGCAGATCGGGTGCGTAAAGGGCAGTAAATTCGTCCCGCGTCTCGCCGGCCTCGCTCCTGATCGTCTGTTTGACCGCGAGCACGGAGTAATTGCATTCACCCAGGCTGAACGTCTCCTTACCCTTGACGTTGATCTCCAGCGTCTCGGTGCCCTTCGGCGGCTTGTTCGGTGCGAGGCGGGCGAACACGATCTTGCTCTTGGCCCCCGCCTTCAGCGGGAACACCTTCCTGAGATCGGAAAACGGGATCATCGCCAGCTGGCCCGTGCTGCTGTCGCGAAACACCTCGATCAGCCCGCCGAACAGGTACTGCGACTGCGGCGATTGCGACTGGTATTTGTTGGCCACGGCAACCATTCCGCCCGCCGCCGGACGAAACTCGCTGTGGATGCCAGGCCTTTCGAGAATGAAGCCGGCCTTGGCCGATTTGGCGTCGATGCACTCGGAGGCATGCGCGGCACTCGTTGCCGCCAGAATGGCCATTGTCATGCCGATGGATGCAGTGTTCATGGCGTCCTCCTCTGCCCGCGTAAGTTGAATGCCGAAACCAATGCCAGACCAAAGGCTGCGTGTCGACATGCCGTGCGAGACAACTGGACTGCCGGCGTCTCTCATGCTGAACTTTGATGCATGATGAACCGTATCGTGGCCCGACCGGGTTCTCGGCGCAGCTTCCTGATGCAGGCAGCGGCCCTTGCCGCGGCCGGCGCAGTTTCGCGCCCGGCCTTCGGCCAGACCGGCCAGCGTATCCCGCCGATCGACGCCACCTTCTTGTTTATCGCTGATGTCCATGCCTGCCGCACTGCGAACGGATTGAGCCCGCATTGCGAGCAGGAGGGCAAGACCGACGCTGCCTTGCTGCGCAACGTCGCCGCACTCAACGGCGTCGGCGACAGGCAATGGCCGGCTGAAATCGATGGCGTTGCCACCGCCCTGCGCTCGACGGGCAAAATCGGCACGCCGCTCGGCCTCGTCGTTGGCGGCGACATCACCGATGATGGCGGCGGCCAGATCACCCAGCCCAGCGAGGGCACGCAACTGCTTCAGTTCAGCCAGCGCTACCAGCAAGGCGTCGGCCCCGACCGCGTGCACATGCCGGTCTATGTCGGCCTCGGCAACCACGACCTCGACCAGAACGGTCCGCGCTCGCATGTCGACTGGTACCGCCGCGAAATGCGCGACTACGTCGAGGTCAACCACCGCCCCGGCGTGTTCTTCAAGCCGCCTGCGCCGGCGACCGACTACGATGTCGGGACCGATTGCTATTCATGGGATTGGGGCGGCCTGCATCTTGTTCAGACGCACCGTTTCGCCGGCGATACCGGCCATGGCGCCGTCATCAGCCTGCCATGGCTGAAGCAGGACCTGGCGACCTATGCCGGCGACGGCCGCCCGGTCATCCTGTTCCAGCATTATGGCTGGGATACTTTTTCGATCGAAAGATGGGACGCCGCCGAAAGAACCTTTGACGACAATGGCACGGGTCCACCGCATTGGTGGAGCGAAGCCGACAGGCAGGCGCTGCTGGCTGTGCTGAAGGGTTACAACGTCGTCGGCATCTTCCATGGCCACCAGCACGCGACGCCGATGATCTACCACCGTGACGGGCTCGACTTGTTCAAGCCGAAGGCCGCCTTCATGGGCGGCTTTGCGTTGGCGCGGGTGACGGGAAACAGCATGGATGTGGTGCTGGGCGAAGCCGCCGGAGATCATGGCGAGGTCACCTTCACCAATGCATACAGCAAAAGCCTGACTTTCTGACGGGCAGGAGAGGGCAAAAAAGGCGGCCGAGCCGCCTTTCCCTGGTTCACGAAGGGCCGGCGTCAAAGCGCCTTCTTCACCTTGTCCTTCACGTCGCCGTAAGCCTTCTGCATCTTGCCGGTCGCCTTGTCGGCGTCGCCTTCGGCCTCGGTGCGCCTGTTGCCGGTGGCCTTGCCGGCGGTCTGCTTGACCGAGCCCTTGGCTTGCTTGGCAACGCCGGCAACCTGATCCTTGTTCACCATCTCGCATCTCCTGAACCGTTCGCCTGGAGAAACGGTCGCCGATCGCTTAGGTTCCGGGTTCAGCCCGTCGATTGGGATAGCTTCCGGCCGCGAAGCCGACAGGATAGGGTGCACCAGGACGCCCGAACAGACAGGGGCCGGAGGGACAATGGCTGAATTCACGCTCTTCATCGGCAACAAGTGTTTTTCGTCGTGGTCACTGAGGCCATGGCTGGCGATGAAGCACCTGAAGATCCCGTTCGAGGAGGGTTTTGTGCGCCTGCGCACGCCCGAGACCGCGGCCAATCTGGCCAGGATATCGCCGACCGGCCAGGTGCCGGTGCTGAACCATCGGCTGCCGAATGGCGAGGTCCGGATCGTCTGGGAAACCCTTGCCATCCTTGAATATCTTGCCGAGCTGTTTCCCGAGAAAAAGCTGTGGCCGGCCGATATCGGCGCCCGCGCGCTCGCCCGCTCGGCGGCGACAGAGATGCATTCCGGCTTTCGCGAGGTCCGCTATGGCTGGCCGATGAATTTGCGCCGGCCGAAAGGCTGCAAGCCGCTCGACGCCGAAGGTGAGGCGCAACGGGCGCGCATCGAGGATCTGTGGCGCGAATGCCGTGAAAAACACGGCAAAGGCGGCCCGTTCCTGTTTGGCCGTTTCACCGCGGCCGACGCCATGTACGCACCGGTCGTCACCCGCTTCGACACCTATGGCGGCACGCTGGCAACCGATACCCGCGCCTATGTCGACGCCGTGCTTTCGATGCCGGCGATGCGCCACTGGTATGCCGAGGCGTCAAAGGAGCGATGGCCGGAGCCCGGTCCTGACGAATAGAGCCGAGCAACCGAGGAGCCGGTCTTCCACTTTGCGGCCCACGGCCTATCTGAAGCTCGGGCAGGGGCCTTGGAGACTTCACAATGACATCTGTTTCTTCCGCACTGGCCGGCAAGGTCGCACTTGTCACCGGCGCCTCCTCGGGCATCGGCGAGGCAACCGCTGCGACCCTCGCGGCCGCCGGGGCAAAGGTGGCGATTGCCGCACGCCGCGCCGATCGCCTCGAAGCGCTGGCCGCGCGTATCGAAAAGGCCGGCGGCGCTCCGCTCCGCATCGAGGCCGACGTCACCAGCAACGACGATGTCACCGCCATGGTCGACAAGGTTGTCGCCGAATGGGGCCGCCTCGACATCCTCGTCAACAATGCCGGGGTGATGCTTCTGTCGCCGGCCGCCGAGGCGTTGCTCGACGACTGGCGCCGCATGATCGAGCTCAACCTGCTGGCGCTGATGGGCGTCACCAAGGCGGCGCTGCCGCATCTCAGGTCCGCCAAGGGGCACATCGTCAATGTCTCGTCAATCGCCGGACGCGTCGCCAATCCCGGCGCCAGCGGCTATGCCGCAACCAAGTTCGGCGTCGTTGGCTTTTCTGAATCGCTGCGCCGCGAAGTCTATGCCGATAAGGTTCGCGTCACCGTCATCGAGCCTGGCCTTGTGCGCACCGAACTCGGCGACCATGTCACCAACCCGGCGGCGAAGGCCGGGCTCGACCAGCGGCTCGCCGCCATGGAGGTGCTGACCGCCGAGGACATCGCCGCGGCCATTCTCTACGCCGTGAGCCAGCCGCCACACGTCAACGTCAACGAGATCGTCATCCGCCCGACCGACCAGGAACGGTGAACGGCGTCAGATATTTTTGCTACGCCTCAAATCCCGCCCGCAGGAAATCGCCACACTCCTCGACCAGCCGCGACGGGTCCCTCGCGAGGTAGACGCCGAAATCCGCCATCGGCGCCGGCGGCAGGTTGAAGCGTCCGTTGAGGCTTTGGCAGTCGGGCGGTAGTCCTTCCTGCAGCAGAAGGCCGATGCCAAGCCCGGCCCTCAGCGCCGAGATCAGCGTCGCGAAAGTCGACACGCGGCAGCCGATCTTCCAGCCGATCCCGGCCTCGGCGAGCGAGGCCAGCATTCTGTCCTGCCAGGAGCAGGCGCCTTCGAAGATGATTAGCGGAAGCTCGACCTCGTCATCGATCTCGATCATGCGGCTTGCCGCCCAGACCAACTGTCGTGACAGATGGCCTCGCGGCGCCTTTGTGAAGCGCGCCGGATCGGCCATGACGATGTCGCATTTTCCTTCGCCCAGCGACTTGCTGAGATCGCTGCTGCTGGCTGATGTCAGCTCGATCTCCACGGAAGGATGCCGGCGGCGGAAGTCGACGATGATCAACGGCAGCCGTGTCACCGCCAAATCCTCGACGATGCCCAGCCGGACACGGCCGACCAGCCTGCGGCCTTCTATCTCGCGCCTGGCATCGTCGCCGATCGCGATGGCCTTGCGGGCGAAGGCGAGCAGGATCTCGCCGGCCTCGGTCAGCGTCACGCCGCGCGGCGAACGGCGCAGCAGCTCGGCGCCGACTTCGCCCTCGAGGCGCTGAAGCTGCATGCTCACCGCCGCCTGCGTGCGGGCAAGCCGATCGGCGGCCCGGCTCACCGTTCCCGTATCGGCCACGGTGACGAAGGCGCGCAGCAGCCGGACGTCGATATCTCCAGTCATAAGAATTCCTGATAGCTGTGTCAGCACTATCAGGCTATCCGAAAGCCCGATCTGAATTCAAGGTCCGCTCGCGCCAACGAAAACAGGAGCAGCCACCTTGTCCTACAGAAGAAGATTTGAAGAGCTCGGTGTCGCCTGGCCGTCGCTCGATCGGCCTGCTTTGCCGTTCTTGCCGACGGCTCGGGTCGCCGACATCGTCTATGTCTCCGGTCAGATCCCCGAGATCGGGCAGGAGATCGCTGCGATCGGCCAAGATCGATCTGGCCACGGCGCGGAACGCCGCCCGGCTCTGCGCGGCCAACATCGTCTATTGGCTGGACAAGGAATTGGACGGCAATCTCGACCGCGTCGTGAAATTCGCCAAGCTGACCGTCTATGTGAACGCGGCGGCTGGCTTTGCGGCCTATTCGGAGGTCGGCAACGGAGCATCCGAATTTCTGCTCCGTGTTTTTGGCGAGCGTGGCGAGCATGCCCGCTGCTCGCTCGGCATGGCCGGCTTGCCGGCCAATGTTCCGGTCGAAGCCGACGCCATTGTGCATGTCCGCTGATGCACGCCCAAAGCATGCACTCAGGGCTTATCCGGGAGTGCGCAGTGAAACCAGAGGAGGCTTGGCTTGATAAGTACAAATTTTGAGGGGCGGAAGGCGCTGGTTCTGGGAGGAGGCAAGGGCTTGGGTTTCGGCGTCGCCGAAGCGCTCGCGGCGAAAGGCGCCGAGATCATCCTGGTCGGACGCGGGGAGGAGACCCTGGATGCGGCGCGGCGCGCAATCGAGTCCGCCGGCCCGGTCTGCTCGACCTTCAGCGCCGATCTTTCCGATAACGACAGCGTCTCCCGGCTGATCCGTTCCATCGAGGACGAGCATCAGCGGATCGACATCGTCCTGCTCAATGGCGGCGGCCCGCCGCCCTTCGCGGCCAGCGTCTTCGATGCGAGCGTCTGGGAGAAGCAGTTCACCAGCATGGTGCTGAGCCAGATGCGTATCGCCATTTCTTTCCTGCCAGGCATGCGGTCGCGGCGCTGGGGGCGCATCATCGCCGTTTCCTCCACGTCCGTCCGCGAGCCGATCCCCGGCCTCACCGCTTCGAATGCGTTGCGCGCGTCGCTTGCCGGCTGGGCCAAGACCCTGGCCGGCGAAGTGGCGGCGGACGGCGTCACCGTCAACCTGTTGCTGCCTGGCCGTTTTGCGAAGGACCGGACGAAACAGTTCGACGCGATGGACGCCGCCGACAGGGGTGTGGACGCTGCTGTGATCGCCGCCGAGAGTGAGGCCGAAATCGCGGCAAAGCGCTACGGGACCCCCGCCGAATTCGGCGCGGTTGCCGCATTCCTGGCCAGCGACGACGCCGCCTATATCACCGGCGTGGCTTTGCCGGTGGATGGCGGGCTCACCCGGGCCATGCTGTGAGGGGCAGGCGGCCCGAATGGTCGCATCACAGGAACGCCCCTCGTGCCTTTTATCTGCGCGGGGGCGTCCTGTTTGTCGTCCGCCTTTTCTCAAGATTGCTCTTTCGAGAACGGCTTTCGACACCGAAAAAAATGCCTCGGCGCCAAAATGGTTCCCGGCTGATTGGTTTTTTCGGCGGGCAATAGCCCGGCTTTCGCCGTCCGATGTGCTGGCGCGGGCCGCCGCCGCGCGTCGCGAGTGTGGCAAATCAAAAAAATTGACACAACGCGCAAAGAAGTCTATAAGAATTTTGTCGATATTTGTTTGACCGACTTTTGTTATCCGCGTGCTTAGGCGCGCCTTTGGCGAACTTCCCCCATCAAAATCGAGACAAACGTTGTTGTGCATCCGCATGACGGCGAACGAATATTTGCCATGGAAAGGGTTCGTTATGAGCACAGGCACAGTTAAATGGTTCAACGCCACCAAAGGTTTTGGTTTTATTCAGCCTGACGACGGTTCTGCCGACGTTTTCGTCCACATCTCAGCCGTCGAGCGCGCCGGAATGCGCGACATCGTCGAGGGCCAGAAGCTTGGCTACGAGATGGTCCGCGACAACAAGTCGGGCAAGATGTCCGCCGACCAGTTGAAGGCGGCCTAAAACGGAATTAAGCCTCACCGGTGACCACGGATGTACTGGCACCGGTGAATGGCAAATTCCAGCGCATGATCGCGGGGATGTTAAGTCCCCGCTCATGCGCATGAGAAGAACGTTTCCTTGCGCGTCTCTCGGGATGCGCGGGCGCTCTTATGGAAGGTCAGGCGGTGCCTGGCCTTTTTCATTTTTGCGCTTCGACCGCCGAAAGAGCGCTGCTCGACGGCCCGGACGTGCTAAGGACGTTCCAGCAATTTGAAACCGGCTGCCGTATTGCTTTGTGCGGGATCCTGGCCGAAAGACCAGTCTCGCCACTTTTCGGCGGCGTGCTCCGAACCGGGAGAAAGACCTTGACCGCAACATCAAAAAAACCCCGCGACCAGGCCGAATCCATTTTCAGCAAGACGCGGACCCAGTCGATGTCGCTCGACCGCATCAATTCCGAACGGGATGCCGTCAGCCAGGCCCGCGAAGCCAAGACCGCGCGGCTGCGCGAATTGCGCCTGGAGAAGGAAGCCGACGACATGGCGGCGGCGGTTGCGCTCGCGGCCTCGCCGAAACGCGCAGGTAAACGCTGATGGCCACCAAACGCGTGCCTCAAAAGGCGATCGCCGCAGATTCGACCATCGCCGATGTCGTGGGCGAACTAGACAAGCCGGTCGAATATGTCCGGCGCGTGCTCGAAAAGCTCGAGCGCTGCAGGCGTGTCCACGGCGATGCCCAGGTTCGGCTCGGCGTGCGCGGTCGTGCCGAATGCCCCAATTATCTGATCGAATACGTCCGGGAAAACGCCAAGACCCGCGAGCGCGTGACCTTTCAGGATGCCGCCTACAGCGGCAGCACGCATCGCGAGCTGGCGCCCCGGCACATCGAGGAAGCCAGGAACTGGTCGCCCGAAGAAATGAACATCACGGCCGTTTCGGCGCTCATCGGCCGCCTTCGCAATCCGAATGCGCCATCATCGCGTTTCTCTGACGAGGATTGATATGGCAATCAAGTTTTCCGCCAAGGGCCAGCCGGCAGCGCCTGCTGCCGCCGTGAAGCCGGCCAAGCCGGCGGCCGCGCCAAAAACCGGCGAAGCCGCCGAAGCGGGCACCGATCTGTTCAGGTCGCCGGCGGAAGCACCGCCGCGCAAGCCCAAGAAGAAATAGCGCCCTTGCAGCAAAATGCCGACCGGAAATCTGCGCCAAGGCTGGTTGCCCTGGCGGTCGCAGAGGAGTTTTCGTCGCCACAAGAGGGCGCCGGTCCGATTGCCTTCGATTGCCAGACCTGTGGCGCCTGCTGCGCCTACTCGTCAAGATGGCCGCGCTTCTCCACCGAGGATGACGCGCAGCTCGACCTTATCCCGCAAAAATACGTGGCTGCCGACGAAGCCGGTATGCGCTGCGACGGCGCGCGCTGTTCGGCACTGTGCGGCGAGGTCGGCAAGTCAACGGCCTGCGGCATCTACGACATCCGCCCCGACGTCTGCCGCGCCTGCATGCCGGGCGATGACGACTGCCTGATCGCGCGTCGGGCTCACGGTCTGCCGACGCTTGAATGACGGCCCGGGCTGGCGTCCCAGTTTGAATTTCCTCAGTCAGATGATCGAAAGTCGCTGCGGTAGAGGCCGGGCGATCGTCCGGTCAACCGTTTGAATGCCTGCGAGAACGACGGCACCGATTCATATCCGACGGCGCGCCCGATCTCGCCAATGTTCTGGTTCGTTTCCCGCAGAGCCTTGGCGGCAAGGTTCATCCGCCACCGGGTCACATAGGACAGCGGCGGCTGTCCTACCAGTTGAGCGAAGCGACGCGCGAAGGTGGCCCGGGACTGTGCTGCGCCGCTGGCAAGGGAAGCGATGGTCCAGGGATTGCCCGGCCGCTCGTGGATCAGGCGCAAGGCCTGCGCAATGCCTTTGTCGCGCAAGGCGCCAAACCATCCCCCTGTTCCGAGTGGCTGATGTTCGATCCAGGCACGCAACAAGAAGATCAACGTGCTGTCGAGAAGGCGTGGGGCGACAATGTCGTGGCCGCCGAGATCGCCTTTCGCTTCGACCTGCAGAAGTTCCAGGGCAAGCCGCAGCGGCTCGCTGGTGCCAATCTGATTTCGGGTCAAATGGATCAGCGGAGGAAGCAGCGAAACCATCGGGTATGGCCCGACGCCGTCGAGTGAATATCTCGCACAAAGAAGAGTTGTCGCGCCGCTTTCGCTTTTCGGTTCCGCTCCGCTCCGAGTCGCGGAAAGGACGGCGGATATCGATGCCGTCGGTGCATCCGCCGGACTGCAAAGGGCATGCCCGATACCGCTCGCGACAAGGATGACATCTCCCTCGCCTAAGCGGATCGGCTCCCTTTCACCGGCTAGCCGCAGCCAGCATTCGCCGTTCTGTATGACGTGGATGGCGGCATTCCTTGTCGGATTGACTGAAATACCCCATGGCCGATGCAGGGTCGCGCTGCCGATCATGGCGCTGCCAAATCGCAGCGAAGCAAGAACTTCGGACAAGGCGTCCATGAGAACCATCCTCCGACAATGAACCGACGACGATATTAGACGATTGGATAAGAATCCAGGCGAATAGCGTATCGACCATCTCACAAGCGTGGCTGATTATGTTGGCAATATCGGCCTGCGGACGCTCCTGTCCACGTCAGGCAAAAGCAGGCACCTCACGGAGCAAAAACATGCGTGACGAACCATCAAATCCAGTTCCAGCCAAGATCCATAATTCGCTCGAGACCAACAAGATGATCGTCCTGGACTTCATCGATAAAGCAGTAAACCAAGGCAACATCGAAGCTGCTTCGATGCATTTTGGCGAACGCTACATCCAACACAATCCGAACATTGCCGATGGTGCGGAAGGCTTCAAAGCCTATCTGCAACAGCTCAAACAGTCATTTCCCCTCGTGAAGGGAGAGGTGAAGCGGATTTTTGCCGAAGGGGATTTCGTCATCGTGCACATGCACGCAAAACGCGAACCGGAGGAGGAGGGCCTGGCCATCGTCGACATTTTCAGGCTGAAGGACAGCAAGCTGGTCGAACACTGGGAAGTTCGGCAGCCTATTGCCGATAGCAAGCTGCACGCCAACAGCATGATCTGAATGCGCATAGGCTCTTGAGGTTGGCTTGTGCCCGCACGTTTCGCTGATTACGCTGCCGGCGGCAGGGCCAGCACCGGGAGACCATCCGTGAGCATCGAATTTCTGTTGACGTCGCTGATTGTCGTGGCTTCGCCCGGTACCGGCGTTCTCTATACGCTGAGCGCCGGGCTTTCGCGTGGTGCGCGCGCCAGCATCATTGCCGCTTTCGGCTGCACGCTCGGCATCATTCCGCACATGGCGGCCGCCATCACCGGCCTCGCGGCACTGCTGCATACCAGTGCCATCGCCTTCGAGACGCTGAGATATCTCGGCGTCGCCTACCTGCTCTACATGGCCTGGAACACGCTGAAGGAGAAGGGCGGCCTGAGCGTCGACGAAAATGTCGCGCCGCGCTCGGCCGGCAAGGTGATCACTTCTGGCATCCTCATCAACATCCTCAATCCGAAGCTGTCGATCTTCTTCTTTGCCTTCCTGCCGCAATTCGTCAGCACCACCGAACCGCATGCGCTGTCGAAGATGCTGGAGCTCAGCAGCATCTTCATGCTGCTCACCTTCGTGGTCTTTGTCGGCTATGGCATTTTTGCCGCGTCGATCCGCAGCCATGTCGTGTCGCGGCCAAAGGTGCTGACCTGGATGCGCCGTACCTTCGCCGGAGCCTTTGTCATGCTCGGCGCCAAACTGGCGCTGGCGGACCGGTAGACAGGAAGGTCGCGGGCAGCACAAATCTATCCCTTCACATAGCCCATGGCCTCGACGATCTGCCCGTCCGCCACGCGCATCAGGTTGACGCCGCGCAGCGAATTGCCGTCGGCCATCCAGTAGCGCCAGCGGATCGTCGCCCGGTCGCCGGCGACGAAAGTTTCTTCGATGTCGAAGCGCGTGCCGGGTCCGGTCGCGATCGCCGACCACAGTTCGACGCAGGCGCCCTTGCCGATGCGGCGGGCGCCGTCCGGGGCCGGCGTGGTGTTCTCGATCACGCAATCTTCCGCCACCAGATCGTCGAGCGCCGAAGGGTCGTGGCGCTGGAAGACGTCGTTGTAGCGCCGCATGATCTCGGCCGTTTCGGCGGAGCGTTTGGCCGCCGCGATGTCGATGATGAGTTCCTGTGTCATTGGATATTCCTTCCCTTCAGTGATCGGTAGCGGTTTCGACGAGGCGGGCCTTGAGCGTGATCACGGCGACGCCGGCCAGCGCCCGCGACACGAGGCAGCTCTCCTTGGCCGTCTGCGCCAGCCGCTCGAACTCCCCCACCGCCAGCCCGGCGACGCTTGCCTCCGTCTCCAGCTCGATGCGGGTCAGCGTCGGCCCGGCCGCGGTGGCGCCGAGATGTGCTCTCGCGATCGTGTGGATGCGTGCGGGAGTGTAACCTTCGCGGCCGAGAATGGCGCTCAGCGCCATCGAGAAGCAGCCGGCATGCGCCGCCGCAATCAATTCCTCGGGGTTGGTGCCGGGACCGTTCTCGAAACGCGACGGGAACGAGTAGGCGCCTTCGAAGACGCCGCTGCCGAGCTTCAGCCGGCCCGAACCCTCCTTCAACGATCCCTGCCATTGGGCCTCTGCTTCACGAATGGTCATTGTGTCTCTCCTTTGATTTGAGGGGTCGATCAGATTTTGGGGCGGACCAGTCAGGCGCTGTCGACGACCACTTTCCCGAAGACGTCGCCTTGCTGGAAATAGCGATAGGCGTCGTTGGCCTCGTCGAAGGCGAACACCTTGTCGATGACAGGCTTAAGCCGATGCACCGAGATGGCGCGCAGCATGGCTTCGAGGTTGGTGCGATTGCCGACGAACAGGCGGCTGATGGTGGCGAGGCTGCGCTGGTAGACCGGGCCGGGGATCTGCACCGTCCCGCCTTTCGCATCCTGTATGGTGAGAAGCACGATGCGCCCGTAAAGCGCGCAGGCGATCATCGATTGCGCGAAGGTCGGCGGGCCGCCGGTCTCGACGACGAGGTCGATGCCGCCGGTCTGCTCTCGCACCGCAGCACCCCATTCCGGCATGTCGGCGGTCGAGACGACGAGGTCGGCGCCTAGCGCCTGCAGCCGGTCCAGCTTCTCGTTGCGCGAGGTAACCGCCACGACACGGCAGCCGAGCAGCTTGGCGAATTGCAGCGCAAATAGCGCGACGCCACCTGAACCGATGACAAGAACCCATTGGCCGGGCTTCGGCATTTCGGCCCCAGTCACGGCATTCCAGGCGGTCAGGCCGGCGCAGGTTAGTGTCGCCGCTTGATGCCGGTCGAGATGATCGAGAAGCCGCACCGCCCATTGCTCGTCGAGCACGGCGTATTCGGCCAGCATCCCGTCCAGCGTGCAGCCAAGCTGGTCGATCAGACCGGCATTGATGCGGCCATCGATCCAGCGCGCAAAATAACTGCCGGTGACGCGGTCGCCGACGGCAAAGCGGGTGACGGCATCGCCGACCGCAACGACTTCACCGGCGCCGTCGCTCAGCGGAACGACCCCTTGGCGCGGCGCCAGCGGATAGCTGCCGTTGAGGATCATCGTGTCGCGGCGGTTGAGCGAAGCGGCGCGGACACGCACGACGATCTCGTGCGGCTTCGGCGTCGGCTGCGCCTCGTCGCGCATCACCAGGCACTTGGTCCCGCAGGTTCCTTCAAGACGATAACTGCGCATTTGCCTCCCGATATGTAGACTGATCTACATATTATGTAGACCGATTGTCATATTCGAGGCAAGGCCTATAATGCTCACTCCTGACAGAGGTTGACATGGCGAACGACACCCGTACCCGCATACTCGAGACCACGGGACGCCTGCTTCGGCAGCGCGGCTATCACGGCACTTCGCTCAACGACATATTGAGCGCCTCAGGCGCGCCGAGAGGCTCGCTCTATTTTCATTTTCCGGGCGGCAAGGACCAGCTGGTCATCGAGGTGACGCGCGACAGCGTCGCCGATGTGACGCAGAGGCTGGACGCCGCACTCGCTGCCGAAAAGGATCCGGCGGTGGCCGTCCACCACATTTACCAGTCGGTCGCCCGCATGTTGGAGGACAATCGGTTCACGCTCGGTTGCCCGATCGCGCCCGTGGTGTTGGACTCGCCGACAGACGTGCCGGAACTGGCCGAATTGTGCCGGTCCGCCTTCGAGCAGTGGATAGGCTTGCTCAGGGCGGCCTTCGTCAGGGCAGGGGTGCCCGAGCGCCGCGCGTACGCGCTCGCATTGCTGGTCGAATCATCGCTGGAAGGGCTGATGGTGATCGCACGCGCCACCCACGACCGCGCCCCGGTGCTGGCGGTAGCCGATGAGGTCGCGGCGCTGATTGAGGGGGCATTGCCGGCCAAGAGTGCCGCTGCCGCGGTGCATTGATATCGCCGCTTGAGCCGGGGCAGCCCGCTATGAAGCAAACAAAAAGGGCGGCATCGCTGCCGCCCTTTCCGTAAGCTTGCGAGATTGGCTGGATTAGAAATCCATGCCACCCATGCCGCCCATGCCGCCGCCGCCCA
>NZ_JAMYQL010000029.1:0-82936 GCF_040320865.1 Mesorhizobium sp. M0598
CGCGGAGGGCTCCGGGCCCGGCCCACAAGCCGGCGCCAACGTTTGGCCGCCCGGGGCGGGGGGGGCCCTCCCCGTGTTCTGGGGCGGGGGGCCCGCCTCCATCCGCGCCCATGCCGAGAGCCTGGTGACGGTCGGCCCGCCGCCTTGGAGCTATATCGCCACGGCGCAAGCCTATGACGACGAGATGCGCCAGCGCATCGCGCTGCACCGCTCGCGCCGCGGCGCCGGCTGGACGACCATCGATGCGCCGCTCGACCTTGCTGGCGCGATCGGAGCGCTGCCTGACGGCCAGCCGGTGCTGATCGATTGCCTGACGCTGTGGCTGACCAACCATATGCTGGCCGACCATGATGTCGAGGCCGAATGCCGGAGGCTGGCCGATGTGCTGTCGCGGCCGCGTGGGCCGTGGTTCGTGGTGTCCAACGAGGTCGGCCAGGGCATCGTGCCGGACAATGCGCTGGCAAGACGGTTTCGCGACGCCGCCGGCCGGCTGAACCAGGACGTCGCGGCTGTTGCCGGCACCGTGCTTTTGATGGTGGCGGGGCTGCCGCTCAAGGTGAAATGACATGGCTGATACCATCGATCCCAAGGACGAGGAACGCCACCGCGCCAAGATGGCCAAGCGCAAGGCGGTGCAGGATGCCGAGGTCGCGGCCAAGACGGTCGAGAAGGGGCTGCTGATCGTCAACACCGGACCGGGCAAGGGCAAGACCACGGCCGCCTTTGGGCTGGCGCTCAGGATGCTCGGCTATGGCAAGCGCGTCGGCGTCGTTCAGTTCATCAAGGGCAAGTGGCATACCGGCGAGAAAGACGCCTTTGCCGCCTTCGGCGACCGTGTCGTCTGGCACGCCATGGGCGAGGGCTTTACCTGGGAGACACAGGACCTGAAGCGCGACATCGCGGCGGCCGAGGCTGCCTGGGCGAAAGCGCTGGAGCTGATGGCCAAGCCGTCGATCAGCCTCGTGGTGCTCGACGAGCTGAACATCGCGCTGCGTTACGACTATCTCGACGTCGAAAAGGTGGTAGCGGCGCTGAAGGCGCGTCGCGAAGGCCTGCATGTCGTCGTCACCGGCCGCAACGCCAAACCGGTATTGGTCGAGGCGGCCGATCTGGTCACCGAGATGGGCGTGACCAAGCACCACTTCTCCGCCGGCGTGAAGGCGCAGCAGGGGATCGAGTTCTGAGGGGGTTGCTGGGGAGGCAGAGGCGCGGTGTCTCGACCTCTCAAGATTTGGGTTCCTCGCCCGCCGCGAAGCGGGGGAGAGGTGGCCGCGAAGCGGCCGGAGAGGGGGCTTTCGTAGAGCGCGGTTCCCCTCTCCGTCTCGGCTTCGCCGAGCCACCTCTCCCCACTTTCGTGGGGCGAGGAACCCAAGCTGGAACTAAGCTGCGAACCTTCAAGGCTGAAGGCGCCCTATTTTGTTCTTGCTTTGTGCCGGCAGCTATGCTAGTAAGTTCGGTATGGTGCTGATTGGCTCCAACGACCCGCCGCATGGTGGGTTTTTTGTTTCGCCTGGGATCGGGCGAAGATCACAACAGAATTACGACCGTCGAGATTACCCCAAACAGTGCGATCAGCAGAAAGTCGGCGATCCGGTAGAGTTTCAGTGCCGCCGGATGTCAGGGATAGAGTTCTGGTCGCTTGCGAAGCTGGAGATTGTTCGTGGACCAGGCGGTAATCGTCTATCTTATTCTCAATGATGGTCAGTTTGGTGCCGCTGACGAACGCGAATCCATTTATGCGCTCGAGAATCGGCTAGAGAAAGCTATCGAGGATGCATCGGTCGGCGAGTTTGACGGTGACTTGTTTGGTGAAGGCGAATGCATCCTCTACATGTATGGGCCAAACGCTGAACGACTTTTTGTCGTAGTCGAACCCTTATTGAAATCTTCTCCCGTAGCTGCCGGTGGGTACGCGATCAAAAGGTTTGGCGTGGAAGCCGATCCGAGCGCAAAGGAAGTCCGTGTTACCTGGTAGGTCGGGTTTTTCGACCCATTCGGACGTTCACGCGGCGATGACGATCACCGCGATCACGCCGAACAGCGCGATCAGCAGAAAGTCGGCGATCCGGTAGAGTTTCAGCGCCCGTCGGATGTCGGTGCTCTCGACATCATCGTGCCGGCCGCCTTCGCCCATCAACGCGTCTTCGACCATGACGCCGTCGTAGGAGCGGGGGCCGGCGAGCGCCAGGCCGAGCGCGCCGGCCATCGCTGCTTCCGGCCAGCCGGCATTGGGTGAGCGGTGTTTTTTCGCATCGCGCCGCACGGCGTGCCAGGCGCCCTTGGCGTCGGCGCCCTTGACCAGGAAAGCGGCGAGTACGATCAGCAGCGCCGTCAGCCGCGACGCCGGCAGATTGATCCAATCGTCGAAGCGCGCAGCCGCCCAGCCGAAGGCTTCGTGGCGCGGGGTGCGATGGCCGATCATCGAATCGGCGGTGTTGGCGGCCTTGTAGGCGACGCCGCCGGCGAGCCCGCCAATACCGAGCCAGAAGGCCGGCGCGACGACGCCGTCGGAGAAATTTTCGGCCAGGCTTTCGATCGCGGCGCGGCAGACAGCGGCCCTGTCGAGCTTTTCCGGGTCGCGACCGACGATCCGCGAGACGGCAATGCGGCCCATATCCAGTCCGCCGCTGTCGAGTGCGTCGGCGACCGCTTCGACATGCTCGGCCAGGCTCTTCTGCGACAGCAGCGACGTCGCCAGGATTGCGGTGACCAACAAGCCGAGGGGAATGCTCCAAAGCAAGGTTTCGAGCCAGAGGGCGAGGGCGGCCGGCACCAGCACGATCACCAGCAGCGCGAAGACGCCCCAGCGGCGACGGTGGGCGTCGGAATCAGTGGCGCGGTTGAGCCTGCGGTCGAGAAAGGATATCAGCCTGCCGAACCAGGTGACGGGATGGCCAATGGCATCGAAGAGCCGGGCCGGGTAGCCGAGTACAAGTTCGATGGCCAGCGACAGGAAAGTGATCAGGATCGGCATGAAGTCTCTTGATGGAGTGACGGCGGCAGTGGACCACGGCGGAAGCCTTGGCCGGGCGAGGGCGCTTTTCCCTCGCGCGCCGCTGCCTTTCGTCGACCTCTCGACCGGGATCAATCCGCACTCCTACCCGCTTTTCGATTTGCCCGCCACCGCCCTGTCGCGATTGCCGGAAACAGCCCGCAGCCGCGACTTGGCTGAACTCGCGGCAAGCGCCTATGGCGCCCCGGCGGCGACGAATGTCGCAGCGGCGCCCGGCACGCAGATCCTGTTGCCGCGCGTCGCTTCCCTGGTCAGCCCGGGCACGGCGCTGGTGCTCGGGCCGACTTATGCCGAGCATCGGCGGGCAGCGGCGATCGCCGGCCATGCGGCGGCTGAAGTCGATGATTTCGAAGCCCTGGCGGCGGCCGACCTTGCCGTCGTCGTCAATCCCAACAACCCGGACGGGCGCGTCGTCGAGCGCGAAAGATTGCTTCAGCTTGCCGGGACATTACGCGCCAGAGGTGGGCTGCTGGTCGTGGACGAGGCCTTCATGGATGTCGTCCCGCGCAGCGAAAGCCTGGCCGGCGACGTCGACCAGGGCGGCATCGTCGTGCTGCGTTCGTTCGGCAAGTTCTTCGGCCTGGCCGGCCTGCGACTTGGCTTTGCGCTGGCCGATGCGTTGACGGTCGAGCGGCTGGAGGCGCAATTCGGGCCATGGGCAGTTGCCGGGCCGGCGCTCGAATATGGCATAAGGGCGCTTGCCGATACCGGCTGGCAGGCCGGGATGCGGCGCCGTCTGGCCGAGGATGCCGCACGGCTCGATACGCTGTTCGGCCGCTTCGGCGTGCCTGTCGCCGGTGGCACCACGCTGTTCCGCTATCTCAGGCTGGCGAACGCCGCCGGCCTGTTTTCGGCGCTCGGCCAGCGCGGCATCCTGCTTCGGCATTTCGCAGATCGTCCGGATGTGCTGCGCGCCGGCCTGCCGGGAGCCGACGAAGAATGGCGGCGGCTCGAATCGGCACTTGCCGGCTGGGCCTCGCGGCGCGACGATGGGGCCAAGGAGACTTCGCGATGATCCATGTTTGTTCCCTGGCAAAAATCGAGGAAACGGTGGCAAGGACCGGGGCCGAGCGGCTGCTATCGCTGCTTGCCGCCGGAACGGAAGTGGTGCGCCCGGCCTCGATCACCAGGGAAAACCATCTGCATCTGGTCATGCACGACATTGCGGTAGCGCAGGAGGGCATGACCATGCCGGGCGAGGAGCATGTCCTGAACCTGCTCGATTTCGCCCGCCAATGGGATCGGTCGCGGCCGCTGGTGGTGCATTGCTATGCCGGCATCAGCCGCTCGACCGCCTCGGCCTATATCATCGCGGCAGCGCTGGCGCCGAAGCGCGACGAGGCCGAGTTGGCCGAGACGCTGCGCAGGCTGTCGCCCACCGCGACGCCCAATCCGCGGCTGATCGCAATTGCCGACGCACTGCTCGAGCGCAACGGCCGCATGAGCCGCGCCATCGAGGCGATCGGGCGTGGCGCCGAAGCGTTTGAGGGCACCCCGTTTGCGTTGAAAATCTGAGCCTAAAAACAAATTCCAGGAAAAGTGCGCAGGAGTTCTAGCACACGGCCAAGGGGCGAATGATGATCGGGAGAATTTTGGCCATCGTTGTTGGCGTGGTCTGCGCGACAGGCAGCGCCATGGCCGCGTCCATGCCGGCTCTCAAGTCGATCGACCTGGCAGCGCTCCAAGCCACTGTCGAGGGTTTGGCCAAGGAACTTATGCTGCCCGGCGCCATGGTTTTGCTCAAGACTCCGCGGGGCAACCTCGTCTTCGGCTACGGTACGACTGAACTGGGTGCCACGAACCCGCCGCGCGCCGATACCCACTTCCGTGCGGCCTCGAACACCAAGACGATGACCGCCGCTGTCATCGTGCAACTGGTGCAGGAAGGGAAACTGAGCTTCGCCGATCTGATCTCGAAATACGTCCAGCGCGTTCCCAACGGCGACGAGATAACCATTCGGCAGCTCATAACAATGCGGAGCGGCCTCCCTAACTTCACCAATGCGCCGGAACTTGCCGAAAGCCTGGACAAGTATCCTTACAGGGTATGGACCGCTGATGAAGTACTCGGCATGGCGTTCAAACGGCCGCCGGACTTCGCGCCGGGTGCCGAATTCGAGTACAACAACACCAACTACTATCTGCTCGGCCTTGTTGCCGAGAAGATCGACGGCAAGCCGCTCTCGACCATCTTCCGGGACCGCCTGTTCGGGCCGCTCGGCATGAAGAACACCGCTTTGCCGCCGAGCACGTCGAACGCCATCCCCGAGCCATACTCAAACGGCTATCTCTACGGCAGTACTTCGTACGCCCTGGCTGACGCGCCCTATCCGGACGACCTCCAGGCTGCGGCCAGGGCGGGAACGCTCAAGCCCAACGACGACACATGGCAGAACCCGTCCGCCTACTTTGCGGCTGGCGGAGTCATCTCCACCGCGGATGACCTCGCGACCTGGATGCGCGCGCTGGTCGGGGGCAAGCTCTTCAATGCCGACTTCCAGCGGCAGTGGCTTGCAAGCCCTGAGGCGCCGGAGCCGGGCGAACCCGCCATGCAAAAATACGGCTATGGCATCCTAACGCTGACCTTCGGGCCTAACGAAATCTACTATCACGAAGGCGAGATGCCCGGTTACCAGTCCTTCATGGGCTACGATCCGGCCAATGACGTGACCCTGGTCATATGGACCAACCTGACTCTCGCGCTCGACGGCCAGGCGACCGCCAACACCTTGATGGTGAAGATACTGGACGACACGGTGTCGCCGCTTCAAGAGGTGAAGTGAGGATCCTCGCGCGCGAATGGAATCGCCCCTCGTGGGCGAGGCCTGAGCTGGTGGGATCAAACACCTACGCCAACCAATCCGCCAGCTTTGCCTTGCCCACGTCCCTCAGCAGGCCGATGAAGCCGTCGGCCTGATGCTCGGCGGTGAGCCGGCCTTTTTCGGCGGTGGCAATGCTGGCGTCGCCGACGACGCCATTCGGGTTGAGATCGCTGGCGATCCAGGCGAAGGCGTGCGTTCCGGTGTGGCGCAGCAGCGAAAATTCCTTTTCGGCGCGGGCGACCTTGGACACGAAATTGTCGGCCTTGGCCATGTCGACGAGGTCGGGCCGGAAATGCAGCATCAGCGAGGTCTCGACGTCGCCGCCATGAATGCCGTGGCGGTCCTCGAGCTCGGTGTACATGCCGGCCGGCCGGCCAAAACGCTGCCAGCTGGTCTTTACCGCCAGCATCTTTGCCCGCACGCGCAATTCGCGGGTGACGATGCCCATGATCTCCTCATTGCCGCCATGCGAGTTGACGACAATCAGTTTTCGGACGCCGGCGCGCGCGACCGACAGGCCAAGTTCGGTCCACGCCTCGACCAAGGTCGTCGCCGGCAGGGTGAGGGTGCCCGGCGCATGCAAATGCTCGTTCGACTTGCCTACCGCCTGGACCGGCAGGATGCGGATGTCGAGATCGCCGGGCAGGCGCGCGATCACCGTTTCCAGCATGCCGTTCATGATCGAGGTGTCGGTCGAGACCGGCAGATGCGGGCCGTGCTGCTCGATCGCCGCCAGCGGCAGAACGGCAATGGTCGCCTCAGGATCGACGGTCGCGTATTCGGTGGTCCGGTAGTCACCCCACCATACGCGTTTTTTTGCAGCGGTCATGTCATGCCCTCTTGAACCGACAAGCCCAGACCTAACGCGGGAACGATCGGCTGTCGATCATCCCGCCGCAATCACCTCGATCTCGACCTTGAATTCCGGCCGGGCAAAACCGGACACGATCATCAGCGTCGAGGCCGGCGCCGGGCTGGCGAACAGCCGGTCGCGAACCTCCATATAGGGCCGCAGGAAGGCGCGGTCGGTGACGTAGGTGTTGATGCGGACGATGTCGGACAGGCCGAGCCCGGCCTCGCCGAGAATCGCCGATATGTTCCGGAAACAAAGCTCGGCCTGTGCGCCGGCCTCCTCGGGGATCTGGTCGTCCGGGGTGATTGCGACCTGGCCCGAACACAGCACCAGCCGCTTGCCGGGCGGCAGTTCGACGCCATGGCTGTAGCGGGCGAAGGGCGGCTTGATCGACTTCGGCGTGAGAAATTTGAACATGGCAATCTCCGTTCACGGCAGCCTATCGCATCGGCCCAAAAATCGGGATCGATTTTCGGAAAGCACGATGCGAAGATTCAAAGCTTTAGAGCGTACTTTGTGCGTCCAAGTGGACGCACGTCGCTCTAAGGCCGGATCGATGCGGGCATCAAGATGGCGGCGCATGTCACGAGGGCGATTGTGGACAGGCGATCAAAAAATAGGCACGATGCCTTTCGTACAGCATGACCCGTCCGGCCTTCGCGCCGCCATTGCTCAGGCGGGCATTGCACAAGCGGGCGGTCCCGGCGCAACGCGCCGGTGGCATGTGTCTTGCTTCTTGAAACAATGGTGTCGAGCCCGGCGCGTGACGCGCCGGAGCGAACAAAGGGTGGTGTGGATGTACGGAAAACTCAAGATTTCGACGTGCGCGATCGTGCTGCTTGGCGCAGGCACGCTTGCCGCGGCAGCGAACGAAAAAGTCACCTTCGGCACCAACTGGCTGGCTGAGCCGGAGCATGGGGGTTATTATCAGGCCGTGGTGGACGGCACCTATGCCGCCTGCGGCATCGACGTGACGATCATGCAGGGCGGCCCACAGGTCAGCGGCCGGCCGCTGCTGCTGGCCGGCAAGATCGATTTTTACATGGGCGGCAATCTGCTGTCGGCCTTCGATGCCGTGCAGCAAGGCATACCGATGCGCGTCGTGGCGGCCGACTTCCAGAAGGACCCGCAGGTCATCATGTCCCATCCCGGGCAGGGGCTGGACAAATGGGAAGACCTGAAGAACGCCGACCAGTACATCCTCGGCGACGAAGGTGCGCAGACCTTCTTCCAGTGGATGGTCACCGACCTCGGCTTCGACGCCGCCAAGCGCGCGCCCTACACCTTCAACCCGGCGCCGTTCATCGCCAACAAGAAGTCGATCCAGCAGGGTTACGTCACCTCGGAGCCATTCGCCGTCCAGAAGCAAGGCGGTTTCACGCCGAACCAGTTCCTGCTGGCCGACTATGGCTGGGACACATATGCAACGACGGTCGAGACCATGCAGGAGACGGTCGACAAGCGGCCCGAGGTGGTCCAGTGCTTCGTCGATGGCTCGGCCAAAGGCTGGTACAATTATCTCTACGGCGACAACAAGGCCGCCAACGAGATGATCAAGAAGGAAAATCCGGACATGACGGATGAGCAGATCGCTTTCTCGATCGAGCAGCTGAAGAAGTTCGGCGTGGTCGATTCCGGCGACAGCGAAAAGCTCGGCATCGGCGCCATGAGCGACGCGCGCATCCAGAGTTTTTACGACAAGATGGTGAAGGCCAAGGTCGCGCCGGCGGGTATCGACATCAAGAAGGCCTACACGCTGGCCTTCGTCAACAAGAGCGTCGGGCTCGACCTGAAGAAGTAGGCCGTGAAGCTGGAGAAAGTGGCGCAACAGCCAGGAAGTGTATCGGAGCCGACGCTGTTGGCGCTGCGTGGCGTCGGCAAGGTTTTTTCCAACGGCGTCACCGCGCTCAGCAATGTCGAGCTGACGATCCGGGAGGGCGATTTCCTCAGCCTGCTCGGGCCGTCGGGCTGCGGCAAATCGACGGCGCTGCGGCTGATTGCCGGCCTGTCGACGCCGACCTCGGGCGTGCTCGACTGGCGCGGCAGCGGCGCCCTCGAGCGTTCGAATATCGGCTTCGTCTTCCAGGAGCCGACGCTGCTGCCCTGGGCCGACGTCTTCGACAATGTCTGGCTGCCGTTGCGTCTGAAGGGTGTGTCGCGGGCCAAGGCGGCGCCGGCGGTGATGGAGATGCTGGCGCGGGTTCACCTGACCGGCTTCGAGAAGGCCGTGCCGCGCGAACTGTCAGGCGGCATGAAAATGCGCGTCTCGATCGCCCGCGCCATGGTGACCAAGCCGCGCATTCTGTTGATGGACGAGCCGTTCGCCGCACTCGACGAGATCACCCGCTTCAAGCTCAACAACGATCTTCTGGAGCTATGGCAGGATGAGCGTTTTACCGTCGTTTTCGTCACCCACAGCGTCTTCGAAAGCGTATTCCTCTCCAACCGCGTCGTCGTCATGGCGGCGCGGCCGGGCCGGGTGTTTGCCGAGCTTGCCGTCGACGCGCCCTATCCGCGCGACGAGGCGTTTCGCACCTCGCCCGACTATGCCGCGCTCTGCCGCCAGGCATCCGACGTGCTGATCGGCGCCATCAACTCAACTGCCGGACCGCATCATGACGGCCATTGAAGAACCAGTCTTGGCGCTCGACCCGGAGGAGGCGCGCCGCGTCCGCCAGGAGCGCTTCGAGCGCATCGGCAGATGGCTGCTGCCGCTGGCGATCATGATCCTGGCCATCTGGCTGTGGGACCGCATCTGTGTCTGGAACGACATTCCGAAATACATACTGCCGCGCCCCGGCGTGGTGCTGCAAACGCTGCACGACGATGCCGGGCTGCTGTTCTCGTCGCTGCTGGTGACGCTCCGGATCACCTTCTTGAGCCTGCTTCTCGCCGTGGTCGGCGGTGTCGGGCTGGCAGTGCTGTTCGCTCAATCGAAATGGGTGGAGATGTCGTTCTTTCCCTTCGCCATCGTGCTGCAGGTGACGCCGATCGTCGCGATCTTTCCGCTGATCAATATCTATGTCGACAACCAGACGACGAAGCTTTTGCTTTGCGCCTGGATCGTCGCCTTCTTCCCGATCCTCTCCAACACCACGCTCGGCCTCAATTCCGTCGACCGCAATCTGCGCGACATGTTCAAGCTCAACGGTGCGACCCGCTGGCAGCAATTGCGCTATCTGCGGCTGCCGGCGGCGATGCCTTATTTCCTCGGCGGGCTGAAGATCGCCGGCGGCCTGTCGCTGATCGGCGCGGTGGTGGCAGAGTTCGTCGCCGGCGCCACCGGCCAGTCGTCCGGCCTCGCCTCGCGCATCATCGAGGCCGGCTACCGGCTCAACGCACCAAGACTGTTCGCGGCGCTGATCCTGATCTCGCTCACCGGCATCCTGATCTTCCTGGTGCTGTCGCTGATTTCGCATCTCATTTTGCGGCGCTGGCACGAGAGCGCGCTGAGGCAGGAGCGGTGATGGTACCGTGTTTTGTAGGCAAAAGCTGCCTGTCGCCCATCCCGGCGTCAGCGCTGCCCCTCATCGCCCTGCCGGGCACTTCTCCCCGTATAGTGACGGGGAGAAGGACGCCTTCCTCGACGATCTCGCCCATCACCAGCGTTGCTGAAAGTGCGCCGCGGTCGCGGTCAGCCCCTTCTCCCCGTCTCTATACGGGGAGAAGGTGGCGGCAGCCGGATGAGGGGCAGCGATGACCTCTGCGATGATCCCCAAATCCGGCCAATTCGTCCTCTCCAAGGTCCGGCTTCACGCCTCCCTGACGCTCGGCCTTGCCGCTCCTTCCGACGCCGACGGTTTTGCACTCGCAGATGTCGCGGTCGCCGACGGCAGGATTTTCAGCATTGCGGCGCATCGGCGATCGGCAGCACCGGCGGACGCCACCGATCTCGGCGGCCGCATCGTGCTGCCGTGCTTTGTCGACTGCCACACCCATATCGACAAGGGCCACATCTGGCCCCGAAAGCCCAACCCGGACGGCACCTTCATGGCCGCTTTGAACGCCACCGGCGCCGACCGCGCGGCGCGCTGGAGCGCCGACGACGTCGCCCGCCGCATGGATTTTTCGCTGCGCTGCGCCTACGCGCATGGCACCAAAGCGCTGCGCACGCATCTCGACAGCGTTGCGCCGCAGGAAGAGATCTCCTGGCCGGTGTTCGAGACAATGCGGGAGAAATGGCGCGGCCGCATCGAGCTGCAGGCGGCCTGCCTGCTCGGCATCGAGGGCGTGCGCGACAGGAAATGGTTCGAGAGGCTGGCCAAACGGGTGGCTGCCGCCAAGGGTGTCCTCGGCGTCGTCACCTACATGGTGCCGGATCTCGAAGAATTGCTCGACCAGGTGTTCGCGCAGGCGATCAAGCATGGCCTCGACCTCGATTTCCACGCCGACGAGACCGACGATGTCTCGGCGATCTCGCTGAAGAAAATCGCCGAAGCAGCCCTTTGGAACGGTTTTGACGGGAACATCCTGGTCGGCCATTGCTGCTCGCTGGCGCGCCAGCCCGACCTCGACGTGCTCGACACGCTGGACAAGGTCGCCAAGGCCGGCCTGGCGGTGGTGTCGCTGCCGATGTGCAATCTCTATCTGCAGGACCGGCGCGGCGACAGGACAACGCCGCGCTGGCGCGGGGTGACGCTGCTGCACGAGATGAAGGCGCGCGGCATTGCCGTCGCCGTCGCCTCCGACAATACGCGCGACCCGTTCTACGCCTATGGCGATCTCGACATGCTGGAGGTCTATCGCATGGCGACGCGCATCCTGCATCTCGACCACCCCGTCGCCGACTGGCCGCAAGCGGTGACCGCGACGCCGGCCAAGGTGATGCGGCTCGACGGTGTTGGCACGCTTGCCGCCGGAGCGCCGGCCGATTTCGTCGTCTTCAGGGGGCGAAGCTGGACGGAATTGCTGTCGCGACCCGAATCGGACCGCATCGTGGTGCGCGACGGCCAGGCGATCGAGCGCCAGCTGCCCGATTATGCCGAACTCGATGATTTGATGGTGGAATGATGGATATTGCGGCGCTCAAGCGCGACCTGGACGGCCTCAAGGTCGATGACCATCCGGCGATCGTCCAGCAGAAAAGCCGTGACTTCTACTGGTACAGCCCGGTGCTGAAGCAGCAGCTCGAGCACGTCACCGGCGACCTGATCGTGACGCCGAAAACCGAAGACGAGGTCGTCCGCATTCTCGCCGCCTGCCACCGGCACGGCGTCCCGGTGACGCCGCGCGGCAGTGGCACCGGCAATTACGGGCAGGCGATGCCGCTGTCCGGCGGCGTCGTGCTCAATCTCGCCGAGATGAACGCGGTCAAGACGATCGCGCCGGGCCGTGTCGTCACCGGCCCCGGCGCCGTGCTCGCCGACATCGACAGAGCGACGCGGGCGCATTCCGGCCAGGAGCTCCGCATGTCGCCATCGACCTACAACACCGCATCGATCGGCGGCTTCGTCGCCGGCGGCTCCGGCGGCATCGGCTCGATCCGCTGGGGCGGACTGCGCGACCTCGGCAACGTCATCCGGCTGAGGACCGTGACGATGGAGGCTGAGCCGCGGGTCATGGAGCTCACCGGCGAGGACGTGCTGAAGGTCATGCACGCCTACGGCACCAACGGCATCATCACCGAAGTCGAGATGCCGCTGACTGCCAGCTATGACTGGATCGACGTCATCGTCGGCTTCGACGATTTCATGGATGCGGTCGGCTTCGGCAACGATCTCGCCATCCAGGACGGCATATTGGCGAAACTGATCACACCGATCGCAGCACCCATCCCCTACGATTACTTCAAGCGCCACCAGCGGTTTTTCCGGCGCGGCCAAAGCATCGTCGTCTTGATGATCGCGCCGCATGCGATGGATGCCTTCCTCGCCTTCACGGCGCGCAGTAAGGGCGAGATCGTCTTTCGCGCCGACAAGGAGGCCGATCTCAAGGGGCTGCCGCCGGCCTATGAGCTGACCTGGAATCACACGACGCTGCGTGCCATCCGGGTCGACCCGACGATCACCTATCTGCAGACCCGCTATCCGTCGCCGGACCACCTCGGCCACGTCAAGGCGATGGTCGACCGCTTCGGCGACGAGGTGCCGGCGCATCTCGAATTCATCCGCTTCGACGGCGCCATCGGCATCGCAGGGCTGCCGCTGGTCCGCTTCACCACGGCGGAGCGGCTCGACGAGATCATCCGCATCCACGAGGACAATGGCTGCTGGATCTTCAACCCGCACCGCTACACGCTGGAAGAAGGCGGCATGAAGCGCACCGACGAGGTGCAGCTCGCCTTCAAACGCGAGACCGACCCGCAAGGCCTGCTCAATCCCGGCAAGATGATCGCCTGGGAGAACCCGGACTATGACTATCGCTCGGGCAAGTCGTTCCTGTTCAAGGGACTGGAGAAGGCGGTTTGAGACGATGACGGGCGTGTGGCGCTGTACCCCCCTCTGGCCTGCCCTCTTTGCCACCACTTGGCATCTCCCCCTCAAGGGGGGAGATTGGCAGTTCCATCGTCTCGACCATCTTCCAAAGTCGTCAACTGGCGAAAGCGATACTGACAGCCGATCTCCCCACTTGAGGGGGAGATGCCCGGCAGGGCAGAGGGGGGTGCTTGGTGCCGACTTGCGAGATGTTCTCCTGTGAACGTCCTCGTCCTCTATGCTCATCCTGTGGAGACCAGCTTCAACGCCGATCTGCACCGGACGATCATCGAGCGGCTGAAGGCCGCCGGCCATGTCGTCGACGACTGCGATCTCTATGCCGAGGGTTTCGATCCCAGGCTGACGCGGGCCGAACGGCTGTCCTATCACGACGAACGCAGCGACGGCGATCCGGCGTCAGCCTATATCGAGCGCCTTCTGCGGGCCGAGGCGCTGGTGCTGTCGTTTCCGGTGTGGAACTTCGGCTATCCGGCCATTCTGAAAGGCTTTTTCGATCGCGTCTTCCTGCCCGGCGTGTCGTTCAAGCTGGTCGACGGCAAGGTGCAGCCGTCACTGCACAATATTCGCAAGGTGGTCGCGGTCACGACCTATGGCGGCAGCCGGTTCCGCGCCATGCTGATGGGTGACCCGCCGCGCAAGCTGGTCAAGCGGGTGCTGCGTGCGACGATCAAGCCCGGCGGGTCGGTTTCCTACCTCGCGCAATACTCGATGAACCTGTCGACCGACGAGAAGCGGACGAGGTTCATCGCGAAGGTCGCGGCCAGGATGGACGCGTTCTGACACGGGAGGGGACTTTTCCTTCTCCCACAAGGGGAGAAGGAAAAGAGTTACATCCGCACCCGTTCCGATTTCGGATCGTACATCGGCTTAAGCGACGCTTCCGCCGCAAA
Organism: Mesorhizobium sp. M0598; assembly: GCF_040320865.1. Taxonomy (NCBI): domain Bacteria; kingdom Pseudomonadati; phylum Pseudomonadota; class Alphaproteobacteria; order Hyphomicrobiales; family Phyllobacteriaceae; genus Mesorhizobium; species Mesorhizobium sp. M0598. Next base: position 14,013 of record NZ_JAMYQL010000029.1, read on the forward strand.
GCGCTCGCCGGCGATCTCGATTTCGTAGGACGACGCCAGCACGTCCGCCTCGCTTTCGCCCTGGCACGGCACGTAGCCAAGCCCGATCGCACCGCCGAGATGATGGCCGTAATTGCCCGAGGTGATCGGGCCGACGATCGTGCCGTCGCGCAGGATCGCCTCATTGTGGAAGAGCAGGGGCTCGGGGTCGTTCAGGCGGAACTGCACCAGCCGCCGGTTCAATCCGCTTTCTTTCTTCCTCAGCACGGCATCGCGGCCAAGAAAATCGCCCTTGGCCGTCTTCACTGCGAAGCCAAGGCCGGCCTCCAGCACATTGTCCTCGTCGTTGATGTCGTGGCCGAAATGCCGGAACGCCTTCTCGATGCGGCAGGAATCCAGCGTGTGCAGGCCGCATAGTTTTAGCCCGACATCGGTGCCTGCCTCCGCGATCGCCTCGAAGACATGGGCAGCCTGGTCGGTCGAGACATAAAGCTCCCAGCCGAGTTCGCCGACATAGGTGACGCGGTGAGCGCGGGCCAGGCCCATGCCGATCTCGATCTCCTGAAACGTGCCGAACGGATTGTTGTTATTAGAGAAATCATTCGGGCTGACCTTTTGGATCAGCTTCCTCGAATCCGGGCCCATCAGGCAAAGCACCGCTTCGGCAGCGGTCACATCGGTGATGACGACGAACTCGTCGGCAAGATGTTTTCTCAGCCAGGCCAGGTCGCGTTGCAGCGTGGCGCCGGGCACGACGAGGAAGAAGGCGGTTTCGGACAGTCGCGAGACGGTGAGGTCGCTCTCGATGCCGCCGCGCTGGTTGAGCATCTGGGTGTAGACGATCTTGCCCGGCGCCACGTCCACGTCGTTGGCGCAGAGCCTTTGCAGGAAGGCGCAGGCATCGCGGCCTTCGACACGGATCTTGCCGAACGAAGTCATGTCGAACAGGCCGACGCCGTTCCTGATCGCAAGATGTTCCTCGCGCTGGTTGTCGAACCAGTTCTGCCGCTTCCAGGAATAGCGGTATTCGCGCTCCTGGCCGGGCCTAGCGAACCAGTTCGCGCGCTCCCAACCGGCGACCTCGCCGAACACCGCGCCGCTTGCCTTCAGATGTTCGTGCAGCGGCGAGCGCCTTATGTTCCGCGAGGTCGCCATCTGCCGGTAGGGGAAATGATCGGCGTAGAGCAGGCCGAGCGTTTCGGAGACGCGCTCCTTGAGATAGCGGCGGTTCTTCTGGAACGGCTGGGCGCGGCGGATGTCGACCTCCCAGAGGTCGAAGGGCGCCTCGCCGTCATTGATCCATTGCGCCAGCGCCATGCCGGCGCCGCCGGAGGAGACGATGCCGATCGAATTGTAGCCGGTCGCCATCCAATAGCCGGAAAGCTCCGGCGCCTCGCCGAGATAATAGCGGTCGTCGGGGGTAAAACTCTCGGGGCCGTTGAAGAAGGTGTGGATGCCGGCGGTGGCCAGCATCGGCATGCGGTTGACGCCCATTTCCAGGATCGGCTCGAAATGGTCCATGTCCTGCGGCAACTGGTCGAAGCAGAAATCCTCGCTTATGCCGTTCATGCCCCAAGGCTTCGCCACCGGCTCGAAAGCGCCGAGCATCATCTTGCCGGCATCTTCCTTGTAGTAGGCGCACTCGTCCGGCACGCGCAGCACCGGCAAGCGGGAAAGCCCGGGGATCGGTTCCGTGACGAGATAGAAATGTTCGCAGGCGTGCAACGGGATGGTGACGCCGTTCCGGGCGCCAAGTTCGCGTGCCCACATGCCGGCGCAGTTGACGACGATATCGGCCTCGATCAGGCCTTGCTCGTCGCGCTGCGCCCAGGAAACGCCGGTGACGCGGCCGGCCCTGGTATGCACCTTGGTCACCTTGACGTTCTCGACGATCGTCGCACCGCGCTGGCGCGCGCCCTTGGCCAACGCCATGGCGATATTGGCCGGGTCGCACTGACCGTCGAGCGGCAGATGCACGGCGCCGACCACATCGGAAACATTGAGATGCGGGTACATCTGCTTGACTTCGTTGGGCGAAATCTCGCGCACGTCGATATCGAAGGCGCGGGCGAGAGATGCCTGCCGATAGATCTCGTGCTTGCGCTCCTCGGTCAGCGCCACCGTGATCGAGCCGACCTGGCGCATGCCGGTGCCGACATCGGTCTCGGCCTCCAGCTTGACGTAGAGGTCGGCCGAGTACTTCGCCAGCCGCGTCATGTTCTGCGAGCCGCGCAGCTGGCCGATCAGGCCGGCGGCGTGCCATGTCGTGCCCGACGTCAGCTGCTTGCGCTCGAGCAGCACGATATCGGTCCAGCCGAGCTTGGCCAGATGATAGGCGACCGAGCAGCCGGAGACGCCGCCACCGATGATGACCGCCCTCGCTTTGGGAGGAATGGCCTTGGTCGGAATGGTTTTGGTGGGCGAGGCGTTCATGCGGCCTCGCGACCATAGCTGGAGGCGAAGCGGCGCAGGCGCGTGGCAGCCTCCATCAGTACCGGCTCAGGCTGGCAGAGGCTGAAGCGGATGTGGCCGGCGGCGGCCTCGCCGAAGCTTGAGCCGGGCATGACGCCGACATTTTCCTGGTCGAGGAAGGCCCAGGCGAATTTTTCGTCGTCCGGCTCGATCGCCGATATGTCGAGCATGACGTACATGCCGCCTTCGGAGCCGCGCACGGTGATGTTGTTCATACCGCGCATGGCATCGAGGACGACGGTGCGCCTCGCGGCGTAGCGCTCGGCGATTTCCTTGACGCCGTAGCCATTTTCGAGCGCCTCGGCGCAGGCGAGGCTGATGAAGGCCGGCAGGCCGTAGGTCATCACCAGATTGAGGTCGGTCAACAGCGAGACCATTGATTCCGGCCCGGTCAGCCAGCCCATGCGCCAGCCGGTCATGCCGTGGCTCTTGGACATCGAATTGATGACCAGCGTGCGTTCCGCCATGCAGGGCAGCGAGCGTGGTGAGACGTGCTCGCCGCCGCCCAGCGTCCAGTAGACCTCGTCCGACAGCAGCCAGAGGTCATGTTCGCGGCAGATCTGCGCCAGCTCTTCCAGGCGCTCGCGCGAATAGACGGCGCCCGTGGGATTGTTGGGCGTGTTGATCAGGATGGCGCGGGTGTTCGGCCGAAGGGCAGCGCGGATATCGGCGGCGCGCGGCTGAAAGCCATCCTCGGCGGGGGTCTCGACGACGCTGAACTCGGCGCCCGCCGCACTGAAGGTGTTGGGATAGGTGGCGTAATAGGGCGCGACGACGATGGCATGGTCGCCCTGGTCGAGAACCGCTTGTATGGCCGCGTAAAGCGCGGCCTGCCCGCCCGGGGTGGCGATGACCTGGTCGGGATTTGTCGCAACCCCGGTGCACCGCGTCGAGGCCGCCGCCATCGCCTTGCGCAGGCGCGAAACGCCGGCAAGCGGGGTGTAGTGGTGATTGCTGGCGCGAACCGCCGTCACGCAGGCTTCGATCGTCTCGCTCGGCGTGTCGAAATCATGGTCGCCGACCGACAGCATGATGATGTCCTCGCCGGCCTGCTTGCGCGCCCAGGCAGCGGAATGAACCTCCCAGCCATCCTTGCCCGAAGGCACGATGCCGGAAATGCGCGATGATGGCCTGGGCATTATGCTGCTCCCGAAATTTCATAACCGGCCTGTTCGAGCCGGTCGCGCAGCGCGGCGATGTGGGCCGGTCCGACTTCGCAGCAGCCGCCGACGATGCCGGCGCCGGCCTCGACCCAACCGACCGCCTGGCCGGCATAGGCATCCGGATCAAGGTCGTGGCGGGCGTGCAGCACTTCCACCGTACCGCCATGCTTGAGCGCCTCAATCGAGGTGAAGCCGTTGGCATAAGCGCCGACCGGACCGCCGAGAGCGATCAGTTCGGGCAGCGCTGCAGCGATCGCTTCGGGCCGGCAGCAATTGATCAGCCGGGCCGCGACGGGCAGGCCGGCAAGAGCGCCCGACGCCGCCGCAATGGCTTCGCCGCTGCGCAGGCGCGGCGTGCCGTGGTCGGCAAGCGTCCACGACACCCATACGGGCTTGCCGCTTTCCGACGCCGCGGTGACGGCGGCGCGCGCCTCTTCGGCCGACGCCATGGTTTCGCACAGAAACAGATCGACGCCGTCCGCCTGCTCGGCAACGATACGGCGATAGATGTCGAGCGTATCCTGGAAGGATATCGTCAGCGCCGGCGCATAGCTGCCGAACAGCGGCGACAGGCAGCCGGCAATCGCCGCGTCGCCGGCCTGGTCGCGGGCTTGCCTTGCCAGTTCGATGCCGCGCTTCTGCAGCGGCTTGAACAGCTCTTCCGCGCCTTCGCGTACCAGCCGCTCCGGCGTGGCTGAATAGGTGTTGATGGTGATGACGCGGGCGCCGGCGCGGATGAATTCCGCATGCAGGTCGCGCACCAGATCCGGTTCGTCGATCAGCACCCTGGCCGACCACAGCGGCGTCGGCTCGGAACTGCTACGGCGGACCAGCTCTTGGCCCATGCCGCCATCGGTGAGGATCACTTTCTTCATGCTCTGAGCCTCTCGTTCTTTGGATCCCATAACGGCTCATCCTTCTGCACGACCGCCCTGAAGCGTTCGCCGAAGATCTCGACCTCGACCGCGGTTCCCGGCTCGGTGAGGTCGGCGCGCAGCATGCCGAGCGCGATCGACTTGTCGATGCGATGACCCCAGCCGCCGGACGTCGTCTCGCCGACGATCCCGCCGTCATGCCAAAGCGTCGACATGGTGGGCGCGTCGCAATCGCCGGGGTTTTCGACGACCAGCGTGACGAAGCGCTTCTTGATGCCCTGCTGCTTCTCGTTCTGCAGCGCCGCCTTGCCGCGGAAGTCGGGCTTATCCCATCTGACGAAGCGCTCCAGCCCGCCCTGCAGGATCGAATAGTCGGTCGACAGGTCACCCTTCCAGGTGCGGTAACCTTTTTCGAGCCGGAGCGAATCCAGCGCGTACATGCCGAACGGTTTTAGTCTATGCCTCCTCCCAGCCGCCCAGACGGCGTCGAAGATGGCTGCGGTATCGTCGACCTTGCTGTGGATTTCCCAGCCGAGCTCGCCCGCGAAGGACACGCGCACCAGCTTTGCCCAACGTCCGGCGATACTGGTTTCCTGATGCGTCAGCCAGGGCAGGGTGAGGTCGGCCGCGCAGAGTTCGGCGAGGATTTTTCGCGAGTTGGGGCCGGCGAGGATCTGGGTGGAGTATTCCTCCGTCCGGTCGACCAGCTTGAATGTGGCGTCCTTCGGGATGCGCGATTTCAGCCATTCGAAATCATGCCACTGAGCCACAGCGGCGGTGATCAGCGTCATCAGGTTCTCGTCGTGGCGGACCACCGACATTTCGGTGACGATGCGGCCCTTGTCGTCGGCAAAATAGACGAGGCCGATGCGGCCGGGTTTCGGAACCAGGCCTGTCACCTGGAGGCTCAGCCATTCGGCGGCACCCGGACCGTCGAGATTGAAACGGGAAAACCCCGGCAGGTCCAGAATGCCGGCGGCATCGCGGACGGCGAGGCATTCCTCGCGCACACGATGCTGCCACGGCCCGTCGCGGCGGAATGTCAGCGTGGATTGTTCGGAGATGTCGTCGCCTGGCTTCGCATACCAGGTGGCGCGTTCCCAGCCATTATAGGCGTCGAACCGGGCGCCGAGTGCCTTGATGCGGTCGTGGAGCGGCGACAGCTTGCGGTCGCGCCCGGCCGGCCAGGCATGGCGCGGGAACTGGATGGCATATTCGTTGCCATAGATCTCCATGCCCTTGGCGACGCAATAATCCGGGGCCGAGGCAAAGGCGGTGAAACGGCGCGGATCGCACGACCACATGTCCCATTCGGTCTGGCCCTCGGTCACCCATTCGGCCAGCACCTTGCCGGCGCCGCCGCCCTGGGCGATGCCGAAGGTGAAGACGCAGGCCTCGAAGGCGTTGGGCACGCCGGGCATCGGGCCGATCAGCGGGTTGCCGTCCGGCGCATAGGGGATCGGCCCGTTGATGACCTTGGACAGGCCGGCGGTGCCGAGGATCGGCACGCGGGCGACAGCATCGGCCAGGTAATGTTCCAGCCGGTCGAGATCGTCGGGAAACAGCTGGAACGAAAAGTCGTCGGGCATTGGGTCGTTGTGGCCGACCCAGTGGGCGCGGCAATTGCGCTCATAGGGGCCGAGGTTCATGCCGTTCTTTTCCTGGCGCAGATAGTAGGACGTATCGACGTCGCGCAGCAGCGGCAGCTTCTTGCCCTGTTCCTTCGACCACGCCGCCAGTTCGGGGATTTCCTCGAACAGGATATATTGATGGCTCATCACCATCATTGGCACCTCGCGGCCGAACATCCTGCCGACCTCGGCGGCGCGGTAGCCGGCGGCGTTGACGACGATCTCGCAGCGGATCTCGCCTTGCGCCGTCTCGACCACCCACTCGTGATTGTCGCGGCTCACGCCGGTGACCGGACAGAAGCGGATGATCTTCGCGCCCATGTCGCGCGCGCCCTTGGCCAGTGCCTGGGTCAACTGCGCGGGGTCGATATCGCCATCATTCGGATCGTAGAGCGCGCCTTTCAGCTCATGCGTCTCGATGAAGGGGTAACGGCGCTTGATCTCGTCGAGCCCGACCACGTCGATATCCATGCTCTGGTAGCGGCCCATGCCCTTGGCGCGCTGGAATTCCTGCATGCGCTCGATCGTATGGGCAAGACGCAGGGAACCGGTGACGTGGTAGTTCATGGGATAGCCGACCTCGTCGGCCAGCCGGCGATATAGTTCGGTCGAATAACGCTGCATGTTCATCAGCGACCATGACGAGGAGAAAGTCGGCACGTTGCCGGCGGCATGCCAGGTCGAGCCGGAGGTCAGCTCGTTCTTCTCCAGAAGCACGCAGTCGGTCCAGCCCGCCTTGGCGAGATGGTAGAGCGAGGAGGCGCCGACGGCACCACCTCCGATGATCACAACGCGTGCCGTGGTCGGCAAACCGGCCATGTTCTTCTCCGACTATTTGTTTTGATGCATGTCGTTGTCCCAAAACCGCCACGCACTTTTGGGCGACATGCATTCGTTCAATAGACGGGCGGCGAAACCACCCAGATGACGACAGCCGGCTCGGCTCCAGGATTGCGCCAGCGGAACGGCTTGCCGTCGAAGCGGAAGGAATCGCCTTCGCCGAGCCGGTGCCAGACGCCGGCAATTTCGATGTCGAAACTGCCGGAAGCGACGTAGCCGGCTTCCTCGGTCGGCCGGCGCGACTCGGTCTTCAGCTCGGCACCCGGGGCGAAGACCGAACGCAGCATCTCGAAGCTACCGCCGAGATCGGGCGACAGAAGCTCCTCCACCAGGCCAGAATCGCTTGTGCCAAGCGTGCGCCGGTTGCCGGCGCGCACGACCACGCCGCGCTCGGTCTCGACAGGTACGTCATGGCTGAAGAACAGGCTGACCGGCACGCCGAACAATTCGGCGAAGGCCCTGAGATCGCCGAGCGACGGGACCGACAGACCGCGCTCGACCTGGCTGACCCAGCCGACGGAACGGCCGAGCTTCAGTGCGATTTCAGCAAGCGTCAGGCCGCGCGCCTTGCGCAACGCGCGGATGTCGCCGGCCAGCAGCCGTTCGCCGCTGTCCTGTTCCGATCTGGCGGCGGTTGAGGGCAAAGCCATCCCTGTCTCGGTGAAAAATTCCCAGCAAATTTCACTTGATGGCGGGTTCATGAAAAAATCAAGAGGATTTTCACGAAACCACAAGATTTACTTGCGCCATTTTGACGGTTCGGGCAAAGGCTCGGCGCACGAGCGGCGAGTGGGGCGTCCGGTCGAGGCGGGTAGGCTATCGGGCGTTCAAAAAGACGCGCAAGGATGCTCCATCACTTCTAGTCGGCGCATGATCCTTCCGGAAAATCGGGTTCGGGATCATACGCAAAAGGACGGCCCATGCTGGAAAACAACTCCCGGATTGCGGCGGCGATCGTCGATGACGCGATCACCTCGCGGCGGTCGGTACGCGCCTTCTTGCCCGATATGGTCGACGACGAGACCATCCGCGATATTCTCGCCGTTGCCGCGCGCGCGCCCTCAGGCACCAATATGCAACCCTGGAAGGTCTATGTGACCAAGGGCGAGGTCAAGCAGCGCATCACCGACGCCATCCTCAGCTCGGGCATCCGCGCCGAAAAGGCCGAGTGGGACGAGTACCGCTACTATCCCGACCAGTTCTTCGAACCCTATCTGACGCGACGGCGGGCCAACGGCTTCGGCCTCTACGGCGTGCTCGGCATCGGCCGGCGCGAGGTCGACAGGATGCGTGCGCAGCACGACCGCAACTTCGTCTTCTTCGACGCGCCGGTCGGCATGATCTTCACCGTCGACCGGCGGCTGAACAAAGGGTCGTGGATCGACTACGGCATGTTCCTGCAAAACATCATGGTCGCCGCGCGGGGCAGGGGCCTGCACACCTGTCCGCAAGCCGCCTTCGCGCCCTATCACCGGCAGATCAGGCCGGTGCTCAACATTCCCGACGAGGAGATCGTCGTCTGCGGCATGGCGCTCGGCCATGAGGATACGTCCAAGCCCGAAAATGCCTTCCGCACCGACCGCGCGCCGCTGGAAGAGTGGGTGACGTTCGCGGAGTGACGTGAAGCGCCGTCCGGCTCTACTGCACTTCGTAGCCGACTTCCTCGCTCGCATGGCAGAGCGCTTTCCAGAACGAGCGGGCAAACGAGCGGAACACATAGATGTCGAACTGATCGGCGCCGGTGCGCTGGATCTGCGCGAAGATGTCGTGATGCATGGTCGAGCGGCCGGCGCCGATCGGGAAGGCCGGCAGCGCGAAGTCGATGGCGAAGAATTTCGCCAGCACCCACTCGGCCTTCGGCCCGGCGATACGGATCGCGGTGCGGCCGTGCGAAAGGTCGGTCACCGTACCGATGGCCGAAGTGACGACACTGGCAAAGGCCGGCGCCAATCCCTCGGCTTCATCGACCACAGTGAACTTTCCCGGCGCAAAGCCGAACACCGACCTGGCGCCGTTCGTCACGCCGCCACCGGCGCCGTCGGGCAAAGCCAGGCCGGTGACCGCATGGATGCCGGCCATCAACTTCTTCTCCTCGCCGGGCCAGGCGGCGAGCTGCAGGATCGAACCCGGCCTGGTTTCGGAGAGGATGATTTCGACACCGTGCTCGAAATTGCCATGCGAGCCTGGATGCAGCACCGGCTCAAGTGGTGATTGGCGCTCAACCATGCATGCGGCTCCCGTCCGGATCGAAGAAATGGTTGGAGACGATCTCGACCGGCCCGAACCGGTTGCGCAGCGGGTCCGAGACATAAGCGCGCGAGCCTCGCCGCGCCTTGCCGCCCTTGACCAGGGCAAGCGCGATATATTTGCCCAGCGCCGGCGAATAGCAGCAGGCGGTGATGTGGCCAAGCGAGCCGTGCGGATTGGCTTCGTCAAGCTCCTCGACGATGTGTGCGCCGCCATTGAGCGGCTGGTTGTCGAGCGAAACAATACCGACGAGTTCCAGGCGGTCGGGCGCGATCAGCCCCTCGCGGTCCATCATCGCCGAACCGATGAACGGCTTCTTCTTCGACAGCATCCAGTCGAGGTGCAGGTCGCGTGCCGTGGTACGGCCGTCGATCTCGGCACCGGTGACGTGGCCTTTCTCGATGCGCATGGTGCCCAGCGCCTCTAGCCCGTAGGTCACCAGCCCGAACGGCTTGCCGGCTTCGATCAGCGCCTCCCAGACATGGGTGCCGTAGCCGGCGCCGGAATAGACCTCGAAGGCCATTTCGCCGGAGAAGGACAGCCGGCAGATCATCACCGGCACGGCGGCGATTTCGCCGTGGACGATGCCCATGAAGGGCAGGGCGGCATTGTCGACGGCGGTGCCGCTGACGCAAGCAGCCAGTATCTGCCTTGCCTTCGGCCCACCGATGGCGGCACCGGCCCATTGGTCGGTCACCGAGGTGACGTGGACCTTCAGCGCCGGCCAGATCACGTCGAGGAAATATTCCAGATGCTGCATCACCTTGCCGGCATTGGCGGTGGTGGTGGTCATCAGGAAATCCTGCTCGCCGAGGCGCCACGTGGTGCCGTCGTCAAAGGCGAGACCGTCCTCGCGCAGCATCAGCCCGTAGCGCGCCTTGCCGACGGCCAGCGTCGAAAACATGTTGGTGTATACGCGGTCGAGGAATTCCGCCGCGTCGGGGCCTTGCACCGCGATCTTGCCCAATGTCGAGACATCGACGATGCCGGCGCTCTCGCGCGTGCCTCTCGCTTCGCGCACATAGGCCTGCTCGATCGTCTCGCCGGGATGGCCGTAGATCATCGGCCGATACCACAGGCCGGCGGAATACATGGTGGCGCCATTGGCGACGTGCCAGTCATGCATCGGCGTCAGCCGCTCGGGCTTCAGATCGCCGAAGCGTTCGGCGGCTAGCGAGCCGATCGACACCGCCGAAAAGGGCGGGCGAAAGCGCGTCGTGCCGACCTCTGGGATCGGCTTGCCCAGCGCCTCGGCCATGATGGCGAGGCCGGGTATGTTGGAGCTCTTGCCCTGGTCGGTTGCCATGCCGAGCGTGGTGTAGCGCTTCAGATGCTCGACCGAGACGAAGCCTTCGCGATGCGCCAGCCGCACGTCATCCGCCGTCACGTCATGCTGGAAGTCGACGAAGCTTTTTCCTTCGGCCTTGATCTCGAACACCGGCGCCGGATCGGGATCGCCAGGTGCTGCCTCGACGGCAGGCAAGGCCGCCGGCGTGGCGGTTGCGCCCGCAGCGGAAAGACCGGCGGCGCGACCTTCGGCGATCGCCTCGGCGGTGGAGAAACTGCCGGTGAAGGCGCCGGCGCCGATCCATTGCCGTGTCGTCGGCTTGGGCGGCAGGAACGCTTGCAACGCTTCGTTCCATTCCGCTTTGGCTCCGGCCTGGCTGGCCAGATGAATGGTCGGCGACCAGCCGCCGGACATCAATAGGCAATCGGCGTGGATGCTGCGCGCATCGCCGGAAAGCGCGCCGTTGACCATGTCGAAGCGCTGCACCTTGAAGCCGGAAAGCGCCTTGCCGCCCTCGGTGGCGATCACCGCGTGGCCAGAAAGGATCTCGGCCTCGGTCTCGCCGGCCAGCCTGCGCATTTCGCTCGAAAGCTCAGGGCGCACGTCGATGATGGCGACCACCACGGCGCCGGCCTTCTTCAGCGCGAGGGCCGCGCGATAGGCGCTGTCATTGTTGGTGAACAGCCCGATCCTGTCGCCGGGCAGCACGCCATATTCAATGGCATAACGCTCGGCAGCATGCGCCAGCATTACGCCTGGCCGATCATTGCCTGGAAAGACCAGCGGACGCTCCAGGGATCCGGTGGCCAGCACCACCGACTTGGCGCGGATCGTCCAGTAGCGATGGCGCGATTCGCCCTTGCCGGGCGTTTCCTTGTGGTCGGTGACACGTTCGAGCGCGGCAAGCGTGTTGCCGTCATAATAGCCCCAGACGGTGGTGCGCGGCAGCAGGCGGACATTGTCACGGCCTTCGAGCTGGCCAGCGGCGCGCGCTGCCCAGTCGGCGGCCGGCATGCCATCGATCGTCTCGCCCGACCAATTGGCCGAGCCGCCGAAATGCGGCTCGAGCTCGGCCAGGATGACGCGTGCACCCTGATCGGCAGCCGCCCTGGCGGCCATCAGCCCCGCCGGGCCGGAGCCGACTACCAGCACATCGCAAAACGCGTTCATGCGTTCGTAGCGCGCCGTATCGGGAGCCGTGCCTGCCTTGCCCAGGCCGGCGGCACGGCGGATGAAATGCTCACAGAACATCCAGAAGCGAGTGCCCTTCAGCGGACCGATCACCGGTCCCATGAAGGTCTTGTAGTAGAAGCCGGCCGACAAAAGCTTGCCGCCGAGCTGGTTCACGGCACTGACGTCCCAGGCAAGCGAAGGGAAGCGGTTCTGGCTGATTGCGGCCAGTCCGTCATAAATCTCGACCATTGTGGCGGGGATGTTCGGCTCGCGAACCTCGCCCCTCAACACTGTGACCAGCGCGTTCGGTTCCTCGACGCTGGCGGTCAGCACACCGCGCGGGCGGTGATATTTGAACGAACGCCCAAACAGGGTGACGCCGTTGGCCAGCAGCGCCGAAGCCAGCGTGTCGCTGGCATGGCCGGTATAAGGCGCGCCGTCGAAGGTGAAACGGATGGTCCGCAGCCGGTCGATGCGGCCCCCGGCCTCTGTACGGCGCGGGCTCATGGCTTGTCCTCGGCCCGGTGCCGCGCAACCGAGTTGTGGTCGCCGCGCGCGAACGCGGTGCTGGAGATCTCGTGCGTCAGCGTGTTGCGCACGACCCTGAGATGGGCGCGGCAGCCGCCGGAATGCTGCCAGATCTCATTGTGGTCGCCGGCTGGATTAAGCCGGTCGTAGACATAGGCGTTCCAGGCGTCGAGGTTCTGCGAGGCGGGCTGTGGGCGCTGGCGATTGCCGTCGCCCTGATAGGTGAATTCGATCACGTCGCGCGGGCCGCAATAGGGGCAGGTGATGAGCATGGATCTCTAACCTAATGCAGCCGGGGCGTGGCGCCCTGGCCCTTGTCGTCGATCACCAGGCCACGGTAGAAGCGGTCGAGCGTGAAGGCCGCGTTGAGACCGTGCGGCTCGTCCTTGGCAATGGTCCAGGCAAAGCACCAGCCGGAAGCCGGCGTCGCCTTGAAGCCGCCATAGCACCAGCCGCAGTTGAGATACATGCCCGGCAGCGGACCGGTGGTGATGATTGGCGAGCCGTCCATCGACATGTCGCAGACGCCGCCCCATGAGCGCAGCATGCGGACACGGGCCAGCCCAGGGAACAGCGCCAGCATCTCGCTCATCACCTCATCGACGATCGGCAGGCTGCCGCGTTGGGCGTAGCTGTTGTAGCCGTCGAGATCGCCGCCATAGACAAGGCCGCCCTTGTCAGATTGCGACATATAGAAATGGCCCATGCCGAAGGTCAGGACCGTATCGATGAACGGCTTTAGCGATTCCGTGACGAAGGCCTGCAGCACGTGGCTCTCGATCGGCATCGTCTCGATGCCGGCAAGCCGAATGACCCGCCCGGTGCTGCCGGCAACCGCGACCGCTACCTTTTTTGCGCGGATTTCGCCGCGCGTTGTCGTGACGCCGGTGATGCGGTCGCCGTCGCGCAGGAAGCCGGTGACCTCGCAATTTTCGATGATGTCGACGCCGCGGCGATCTGCGCCGCGCGCATAGCCCCAGGCGACGGCGTCGTGGCGGGCGGTGCCGGCGCGCCGCTGCATCAGGCCACCGACGATCGGGAAACGCGCGGTGGCTGAGACGTCGAGCGCCGGCACCAGGCGCGCGATTTCGGCCGTGGTCATCAGTTCGGCGTCAACGCCGAGATGGCGCATGGCGTTTCCGCGCCGGGCATAGTCGTCGAGCTGAGCAGGTGTGTGGGCGAGGTTCAGGCAGCCGCGCTGCGAGAACATGACGTTGTAGTTGAGGTCATGGGCCAGGTTCTCCCACAGCTTCATCGAATGCTCGTAAAAGCGCGTGTTGGCCGGCAGGAGATAGTTGGAACGGACCGCCGTGGTGTTGCGGCCGACATTGCCGGAACCGAGCCAGCCCTTCTCCAGCACCGCGACATTGGTGATGCCGTGCTCCTTGGCTAGGTAGTAGGCGGTCGACAGGCCATGGCCGCCGCCGCCGATGACGATCACGTCGTAGGACGCCTTCGGGTCGGGCTTGCGCCAGGCCGGCCTCCAGTCCTTGTTTCCGGTCAGCGCGTTCTTGAGAAGCGAAAAGGCCGAATATTCCGCCATTCTTATTGTCATCCATTTCAGGCTTTGCGGCAGACTATAGAGCAGGCCGCCAACGCAAAGCCAAGATTGCGCCATCGCTTTTCGACTCCCCGACTTCGACTGGATTGGCCGACTTCGACTGGATTGGCCGACTTCGATTGGATTGGCCGACTTCGATTGGCGGACTTCGAAAACGAGCCGCCTGGGATGACTTGCCCCGTGATATGAGCGTCTTTATCAAGGACGTGCTTCAAAACTGCCGCTGCCGTCCGCGAGTCGCCAGAAAAATCATGTTCTTTCGTTTACTCCGCCTGGTCCTGATTCTTGCGCTTGTTGTCTTGGCGCCGCCGTCGTTCGACGCGATGGCGCAGGCGCTCGGGCAGGGTGCCGCCGGGCTGGTCACAGACCAGCAGAAGGTCATCCAGAGCCTGACGGCCAAAACCGACGATCTCGAGAAGAAGATACAGCAGGACGGCCAAGACGATGCCACCCTCGTGGAAATCCGCCTGCAATTGGAGGATCTGTCGCGGGCGGCGCTCACCAGCGCGCTGGCGTTCCGCTCGCGTCTCGGCGATATCAACGATCGGATCGAGACGCTGGGACCTCCGCCGGCCGCGGGCCAGCCGGCCGAGCCCGACATCGTGACCGGTGAACGCCAGGCGCTGGCTTCCGAAAAAGCCGAGATCAACGCCGTCATTGCCAGCGCGCAGAACCTGTCGATCCGCATCAGCGGGCTGATCGAGAAGATCGGCAACATGCGCAGCGAGCTGTTCCGCAATCAGCTCACCAAGCGCTACGTGCTGTCCGATGCATTGAGCCCGGAGGTCATCTCCGATGCCAACGACGAATTTACCAGTTTCTACAAAGCGGTGTCGTCCTGGCTGAGCTTCGCCTTCAAGTTCAAGTTCCAGGCCATTCTTGCCGCGACGTTGATGGCGCTTGCGCTGGCCGCCGTGCTTTTTGTCGGCGGGCGGCGCCTGTTCGGCCGCGTCTTCGAAGCCGATCCTTCCGTCGAGGATCCATCCTATCTCAGCCGCCTGTCGGTGGCGTTCTGGTCGACATTGCTGCCGTCGCTGGCGGTTGGCGCCTTCCTTATCTCGACGGTCTTCTTCTTCAATTATTACAATGTCTTGCGCGGCGACATCGGCATCTTCCTGAATTCGCTGGTTGCCGTTATCGCGGTGGTGTTCTGCGTCAACCGGCTGACCAATGCGGCGCTGGAACCGCGATTGCCGAACTGGCGTCTGATCCCTGTCGAAACCGGCCCGGCGCGCTGGCTGGTGCGGCTGACGACTGCCATGGCCGTCGCCATCGGCATCAATTATTTCCTGTCGGTCGTCAACGACAAGATGGGCTCGCCGCTATCGCTGACCATCGCCAGAAGCTTTGTCGCCACCATCAGCGTCGGCGTCATCCTGATCCTGATGGGGCTGCTGAAACCGTTCAAGGCTGCCGACGGGAGCTGGCGCCCGTGGCCGGCATGGCTGCGCTACACCGCCGTCGCGCTAGGGCTATTCACCATAGCGTCGGCGCTGCTCGGCTTTATCGGCCTTGCTATTTTCGTCTCGGTGCAGGTCGTGGTTACCGGCACTATCCTGGTCACCGCCTATATCGGCTTCCTGTCGGCGCGGGCGATCGGCGAGGAAGGCGGTTTCGCCAACACTTCGATCGGGCGCTGGCTAGCGGCCAATTCAAGCTACGAAGAGACCGCGCTCGACCAGCTCGGGCTTGTCGTCAGCGCCGCCATCAACATCATGATCGTGCTGGTGTTCCTGCCGCTGATCCTGTTGATGTGGGGCTTCCAGCCCGGCGACATCCAGGCCTGGGCCTACAAGCTGGCGACGGGCCTCACCATAGGCTCGGTGACGATCTCGGTCACCGGCATCCTCACTGGCGTCGTCGTCTTCATCATCGGCTATTTCCTGACGCGCTGGTTCCAGGGCTGGCTCGACGGTTCGGTGATGGCGCGCGGCCGGGTCGACACCGGTGTGCGCAATTCGATCCGGCTGGCGGTCGGCTATGCCGGCGTCGCGGTCGCGGCACTGGTCGGCATCTCGGCGGCCGGTATCGACCTCTCCAATCTCGCGTTGGTCGCAGGCGCCCTGTCTCTCGGCATCGGCTTTGGCCTGCAGAATGTCGTCTCCAACTTCGTCTCGGGCCTGATCCTTTTGGCCGAGCGGCCGTTCAAGGTCGGCGACTGGATCGTCGCCGGTGACATCAGCGGCACGGTCAAGAAGATCAGCGTGCGGGCCACCGAGATCGAAACGTTCCAGCGGCAGTCGGTGATCCTGCCCAATTCAAACTTGATCAACAATGCGGTCGGCAACTGGACGCACCGCAACAAGCTCGGCCGCATCGATATCAAGGTCGGCGTTGCCTATGGCAGCGACATCAAGCACGTGCATGGCGTCCTGTTGGAGATCGCGCGCAGTCATCCGCTGGTGCTGAAAAACCCCGAACCCTTCGTGCTGTTTTCCAATTTCGGCCCCGCCGCGCTCGAATTCGAGATTCGCGTGTTCCTGGCAGACGTTCTTAGCGGCAATATCGTCCAGAACGACATCCGCTTTGCAATCTTCGATGTGTTCGCCGACCAGCATATCGAAATTCCGTCGA
Organism: Mesorhizobium sp. M0598; assembly: GCF_040320865.1. NCBI lineage: Bacteria > Pseudomonadati > Pseudomonadota > Alphaproteobacteria > Hyphomicrobiales > Phyllobacteriaceae > Mesorhizobium > Mesorhizobium sp. M0598. Next base: position 30,344 of record NZ_JAMYQL010000029.1, read on the forward strand.
CGCCGCGCGCCGTCGTCGAGACCAAGAAGCACGAAGCGTGGCCGATCGACGACGACAAGATCGAAGTCGAATTCGCCGAGCGGGAACAAGCAAAAGCCCTAGCGGCGGTCGAGGCGAAACGTCTCGCCAAGTCGGGACGCAAGGTACGGAAGCCCGATCCTGACTAGCTGATTGGAGCTTGCCTTCAAGCCTTCGGAAACCAATTGCGGCATGAATGCGGCATTCAGTTGCCGTTCAGCTTGCATTGCATATAAGCTCACCTGCAAACGGCGAGAATGCCTTGCGAAATGCAACAGAGGCGGTGGCAACACCGATACTGCAAAATGTGGAAGTCTCTCGTCGCCGCCATCGCTTTTCTGGCCGTGGGCGGTTCGGCCCATGCCGCCAGCGCGGTCAACAAGGACGCCGAGACCCGCACGCTGATCGTGACGGAAGGCGGCGGCAAGACCGAGTTGGCGCTGGCGGCTGGCGAAACCGTGGAATTTTGCCCGAGCGGCTGTTTTGTTACCTTGCCGAATGGCGACCTCGAGGCGCTGACCGGTTCGGAGACGATTGAGATCTCGGGCGGCGTCGCGCGCATCAAGTAAAGTCGACGCCATGATTTTTGAAGGCCGGGCAAACGCCCGGCCTTTTATTTGCTTCCGGTAATCGGCGATGAAGGTATGCACTTTTCTTCGAAGCTGCGCAGGACGGGCTCTAGCAGCGCCTTCGGTCTAACTGCATTCGACGGGCTGGTGGCGCGGGCTTTTTTGGCGATGTCGCAAACAGGCTGCAAGCGCGGCGCCGCGCCGCCCTATAGTCTGCTCGCAATAGCATCTTGGAGTCGCGGGCAATGGCAGGGTTTCCGGAAAAGGCGAAGGTCGTCATCGTCGGGCTGGGCGGCATCGTCGGCGCATCGGTCGCCCATCACCTGATCGAGCGCGGATGGGACGATATTGTCGGCATCGACAAATCGGGCATCCCGACGGATATCGGCTCGACGGCGCATGCCTCCGACTTCTGCTACACGACCAGCCATGATTTCCTGTCGTGCTGGACGACGCTCTATTCCATCGATTTCTACGAAAAGATGGGTCACTACGCGCGCATCGGCGGCCTCGAGGTCGCCCGCGTCGGCGACGACGCCCGCATGGCGGAGATCAAGCGCAAGATCGCCTCGGCGAAGGCCTTCGGCACACGCGCCCGCCTGATCGATCCCGCCGAGATCAAGGAAAAATTCCCGCTGATCGAAGAACAGATGGTACAGGGCGGCCTGTGGGATCCCGACGCCGGCCTCGTCATCCCGCGCTCGCAGACCGTCGCCGGCAAGCTTGTCGACCAGGCGGAAGCTTCCGGCAAACTCAGGGCGTTTGCCAATACGTCGGCCAGGTCGCTCGTCATCGAGAACGGCCGCATCAAGGGCGTGGTGACCGACCGCGGCACCATCGAGGCCGACTATGTCGTGGTCTGCACCGGCATCTGGGGACGGCTGATCGCGGAAATGGCGGGCGAGGACCTGCCGGTCATGCCGATTGACCATCCGCTTACCTTCTTCGGGCCGTACACTGAGTTCGCCGGCACCGGCAAGGAGATCGGCTGGCCGCTGCTGCGCGACCAGGGCAACTCGGCTTACATGCGCGATACCGGCGACCCCAAGACCGCCGAAGGCGGGCAGATCGAATGGGGTTATTACGAAGAGACCAATCCGCGCCTTTGCCATCCGCGCGATATTCTCGAGAAAAACGAGGCGCGGCTTTCGCCGTCGCAACGCGATCTCGACATGGAACAAATCCTGGCGCCGCTCGAGCGCGCCATGGAACTGACGCCGATCCTGGGCGAGCTGGGCTACAATGAGAGCCATTCCTTCAACGGCCTGTTGCAGGTGACGGCGGACGGCGGCCCCTCGATGGGCGAAAGCCAGAAGGTGAGGGGCCTCTGGTATGCCGTGGCGATCTGGGTCAAGGACGGCCCCGGCATGGGCAAGCTCATCGCCGACTGGATGACGGATGGCCGCACGGCGATCGACCACCACGCCATCGACTATTCGCGTTTCTATCCGCACCAGACGAAAGAACAGTTCATCTGGGATCGCTGCACCGAAACCGCGATGAAGGTCTACAACCCGGCGGTCCATCCGCGCGAGCCGTTCTCCAAGGCTCGCAATGTCCGCCGCTCGCCCTTCTGGGAGCGCGAGAAGGAACTCGGCGGCTATTTCATGGAGCTCGGCGGCTGGGAGCGCGCCCATGGCTACGCCGCCAACGAGCATCTGCTCGAGAAATACGGCAACCGGGTGCCGGTGCGCCAAAACGAATGGGATAACCGCCACTTCTGGCGCGTCTCGAACGCCGAGCATCTCGCGATGAGCGAGGATTGCGGCATCGTCAACCTGTCGCATTTCGCCATGTACGACGTGGAAGGCCCGGATCATGTCGCGCTGATGGAATGGCTGTGCGCGGCAAAGATCGGCGGTGACGGCAATATCGGCAAGGGCATCTATACCCATTTCCTCGACGAGGAAGGCATGGTGCGCGCCGACCTGACCGTCATCCGCATGGCCGACCGCTGCCGCGTCATCGACGGCGCTGATGCCGGGCCGCGCGACTTCCAGTACATGCGCCGGACGGCAGAGGACAAAGGCTTCGACGTTACCGTCACCGATGTGAACGAGAGATATGTGACCGTCGGCATCTGGGGTCCGAACGCGCGGGCAACATTAGGCAAGGTCGTGGAAAACCCCGACGGACTGACGCCTGAGAATTTTCCCTTTGCCGCGATCAAGCCCGTCAGGATCGCCGGCAAGGACGTGACCGCCTTCCGCATCTCCTATGTCGGCGAGCAAGGCTGGGAACTGCATATGCGCTACGAGGACGGCCTGGCTGTCTGGGACGCGCTGCGGTCGACCGGCGTGATGGCCTTTGGCGTCGAGACCTATGCCAACAGCCGCCGCATGGAGAAGAGCCTGCGCCTGCAGAATGCGGACCTCTTGACCGAATACAATCTGCTGGAAGCCGACCTTGCCCGTCCGAAAGTCAAGGAGGCCGATTTCTGCGGCAAGGCAAAGCATCTGGAATATCGCGCCCGGGTGCATCAGCCGGCCATGCTTTGCACGCTTATCATGACGGACAATACAGATTCGAATGGTGTTCCCCGCTATCCGGTTGGCACGATGCCGGTGATGGACCCGCAAACCGGTGAGACGCTCGTCGACGAGCTCGGCCGCCGCTCCTTCACGACCTCGGTGGCTTATGGTCCGACCCTCGGCAAGAACATCGCGCTCGCCTACCTGCCCTGGGCGTGTTGCCAGGAGGGCCGCAAGCTGAGCGTCGAATATTTCGGCGAGAAGTACCCGGTCGAAGTGGCCGCCGTCGGCTACAGGCCGCTCTACGACCCGGAGAACCTCAATCCGCGCAGCTAAGCGTTGCTTGCCTGCCGATTCTCCACACAGGCAAGCAGAGCAGTGCCAGCAGGACCTGAATGCAGAAGCCCGATTCATCGTCGGGCTTTTCGCTTTGTGGAGCGATGATTCTCGCTTACCGTCGCGCTGCGATTGGGGGGTGCCTTTGCGGCGGATCGGCTGGGACAGAAAAAACGATGCGCTTGTGTTTCAGCTGAACCGGAATATCCCGGTTCGCGTCAGCTGGACCTTCGCAATTCCCATTGTGCTGCCCTTCCTGAACGAGTGGGCGAGCCGACCCAAGGATGCACTGATCCATACCTCTATCTTTGCAGCGCTTCTGTTTGCGTCGATATTTCTGCACGAACTGGCACACGCCTGGATCGGACGCCGACAAGGCGTCGCCACCGACAGGATAGAATTATATCTCTTCGGCGGGCTCACGCGTTTCAAACGCGCCGCAGCGCCATCGCCTGCCTGGGCGCGGATTGCGATAGCGGGTCCCCTGGCGAACGTCGCGCTCGCCGCGTTTTTCGATGCGGCCTATTATCTGGTTTTTGGAGAACTCATCCCAGTTGCGCCCGAAAGGCCATTCGGGTGGCTGCCGTCAAGATCGGCCGGTCCTCTGGAATGGACGCTTTGGATTGGCGCATTGTTGAACGTGTCACTTATCATTCTCAACATCCTGCCCGCCTACGATCTGGATGGCGGCGTGATTGCAAGACATTTGTTCCTGAGACGCTTCGGCGTCCGCCGGGCCGCGCAGATCGTCGGCATCTGCGGCATCGTACTTTCAATTCTGCGTTTTGCGATCATCTTGCCTGCCGCGGTTGCAGGTATTCTGTTGTGGCTTCCGCCGTCATTCAAGCCGAACTGGAGGGCAGCGCGCGGGGTCGGCGCTAGAAAACCGAAGCCGGACCCATCCTCCGAGACGGATGTCGAGAAGGCCGTGGAGTGGCGGGGACGGGGCGGGCACCGCATCCACAAATGAAATTCGTTTTCCGGCGGTTCGCAAAAATGTGACCGAATGAGCCCGGCTCTCCACCGGGCTTTTCTCTTTGTCGATCGGCGATTTTCGCTTACCGTGCGTCATGTCTGGTTTTGCCCGTGCAAGACATCTCGTCTCGGGTGCCGCCGCGCTGGCGTCGGTGCTATGGCTGACTGCAAACTCCCGCGCCGCCGAGCCGGTCGACGTCGAACTGGTGCTGGCAGTCGACGTTTCGCTGTCCATGTCGCCGGACGAGCTCGAAATCCAGCGTCATGGCTATGCGGCGGCGCTGACGCATGACGATGTCTTGCAGGCAATCGGCGAAGGCGCTCATGGCAAGATTGCCGTCACCTATGTCGAATGGGCTGGCGCGACCTGGCAGCAGGTCGTCGTGCCGTGGACGGTGATCGCCAATCGTGCCGACGCCGAGCGGCTGGCAGCGCAGCTTTCCGCTCATCCGCCGGCCAGTGCCAGGCGCACCTCGATCTCCGGCGCGCTGGAATTCGCCAGCGATCTCTTTGCTGAAAGCGGCTTCCAGGGCGTCAAGCGGGTGATCGACATTTCGGGTGACGGCCCCAACAACCAGGGCGCACCTGTCGATATCACCCGCGACGCCGTGATCAAGCAAGGCATCACCGTCAACGGCCTGCCGCTGATGACCAGGGGCGGGTTCAGCAGCGCTTACGATGTCAACAATCTCGACCGCTACTACAGCGACTGTGTCATCGGCGGGCCGGGATCCTTCATGATCCCGGTCAATGACTGGACGCAGTTTCCGGAGGCCATCCGCCGCAAGCTGGTGCTGGAGCTTGCCGGTCCGGCCTCGTCGGAGCGAGCGGCGGAAGAGGCGGCGCATCCGCCATTGGTGCTGGTACAGGACATCCCCGTCACCGACTGTCTGGTCGGCGAAAAAATGTGGCGCGACCGCAGCTGGATGTACAACAGCCGCTGATGGCGGAGTTTGCTGTCGATGGTGACATACCGCAGTGCAGCATCTGCTTCATTGACAAGCCTGCGGGCGTCTGTGACACAATTCCCCATCCGAACACATAAAAGGGGAACCGACATGAACAGGATCGGAATTCTTGCCGCAAGCTTGACGCTTGCCGTCGGATTGTCCGCGCCGGCGATGGCCGCCACATCGGTCAGCATCGGCATCAGTGGATGGACCGGCTTTGCGCCGCTGACGCTCGCCAAGCAGGCCGGCATCTTCGAAAAGCACGGCCTCGACGTCACCTTGAAGAAGGTGCCGCAAGCCAGCCGGCCGCTCGCCATCGCCAGCGGCGACCTGCAATGCGCCGCCACCACGGTCGAGACCTGGCTGGTCTGGAACGCCAATGGCGTGACGACCAAGCAGATATTCCAGCTCGACAAATCCTACGGCGCCGACGGCATCGTCGCCCGCAACGACATCAACACCGTCGCCGATCTCAAAGGTAAGTCGGTCGCGTCTTCGGCGCCGGGCACCTCGCCCTATTTCATGCTGGCCTGGGTGCTCAACAAGAACGGCATGTCGACCAAGGACGTGACGGTCGTCAACCTGGAGCCGGATGCGGCGGCGCAGGCGTTTCTCGCCGGCCAGAACGATGCGGCGGTCACCTATGAGCCGTTCATCTCGGCGGTGCGCGAAAAGTCCGACCAGGGCCATATCCTTGTGACCACTCTCGACTATCCGATGGTGCTCGATACGGTCGGCTGCACGCCGGAGTTCCTCAAGGCCAATCCGGATGTGGGCAAGGCGCTTGCCGACAGCTATTTCGAGGCACTCGACCTGATCAAGAGCGATCCGGCGAAATCCTATGAGACGATGGGTGCCGACGTGAAGCAGTCGGCCAAGGAATTCGAAGAGTCGGCCAAATACCTGAAATGGGCCGACAAGGCTGAAAACAAGCAGTTCTTCACCAAGGAATTCCAGGACTTTTCCAAGACCGCCGGCGAGCTTCTGCTGCAGATGGGTTTAATCAAGGAAGCGCCTGACGTCTCGACATTGGCCGACACCAGCGCCGTCGCCGACTAACCGGCAGGATTGTCGCCCGGCGGCGGCGCGTGCGCCGCCGCTTTTTCATTCAGATCAGAGGACGGTCGAAGATGCCGCGCCCCTTGCATCCGGTCTCGCCGGGCATTCGAACCGTGCTCGGCATTTCGTTCTTCGTGCTGTTCGTGGCGTTCTGGGCGTGGATCACGCTTGGCGGCCACGTCAATCGCATTTTCCTTGCCGATCCGCTGTCGATGGTGAGAGACGGTTGGCGGCTGCTGGTCGAGGACCGCTTCTGGCTCGACATCCTCATCACCATCTGGCGCGTCTTCGGCGGGTTCCTGATGGCGGCCATCGTTGCCGTGCCGCTCGGCATCGTGATGGGTGCATGGAAGCCCGTGGAGGCGTTCCTGGAGCCGTTCGTCTCCTTCGCCCGCTATCTGCCGGCATCGGCCTTCATCCCGCTGCTCATCCTGTGGGCGGGCGTTGGCGAGCTCGAAAAACTGCTGGTGATCTTCGTCGGCTCGGTGTTCCAGATCATCCTGATCATCGCGGTCAAGGTCGGCGGCACACGGCGCGACCTGGTCGAGGCGGCCTACACGCTTGGCTCGTCCGACAACGGCATCGTGCGGCGCGTGATCATGCCGGCCAATGCGCCGGAGATTGCCGAGACCCTGCGGCTGGTGCTCGGCTGGGCCTGGACCTATGTCATCGTCGCCGAGCTGATCGGCTCGTCGTCGGGCATCGGCTACATGATCATCAACAGCCAGTCGCGGCTGGCGACAGGGCAGATCATCTTCGGCATCATCGTCATCGGCCTGATCGGGCTGTTGTCCGATTTCGCCTTCAAGGCGCTCAACCGTTGGCTGTTTCCATGGAGCCTGGCGTGAGCAAGCTGCTCATCGAAGGCGTCTCGCGCACCTTCGCCGGTGTCGGCGGTGGGCAGCCGATCAAGGCGCTGATGCCGATCGATCTGGCGGTCGCCGCCAACGACTTCATCACCATCCTGGGGCCATCCGGCTGTGGAAAGTCGACGCTGCTCAGGATCGTCGCCGGCCTCGAAGCGCCGAGTGGGGGACGTGTTCTGCTCGACGGCAGGGTGGTGGACCGGCCCGGTCCAGACCGCGGCATGGTTTTCCAGTCCTATACGCTGTTTCCGTGGCTGACGGTCGCCGAGAACATCGCCTTCGGCCTGCGCGAACGTGGAATGGCCGAGCACGAGCGCAGCGAAATCGTCGCTTCTTACGTCGATCTCGTCGGGCTGCGAGGTTTTGAAAACCACTGGCCGAAGCAGCTTTCCGGCGGCATGCAGCAGCGCACCGCGATTGCCCGGGCACTGGCCAACGATCCGGAGATCCTGCTGCTCGACGAGCCGTTCGGCGCACTCGACAACCAGACCCGCGGGCTGATGCAGGAACTGCTTCTCGGCATCTGGGAGCGCCGGCAAAAAACGGTGCTGTTCGTCACCCACGACATAGAGGAGGCGATCTTCATGGCTTCGCGCGTGGTCGTGATGACGGCACGGCCGGGCCGCATCAAATCGGACGTTGCCGTCGACCTGCCGCATCCGCGCCACTACACGCTGAAGACCAGCCCGGAGTTTTCGGCACTGAAGGCGCGGCTGACGGAAGATATCCGCGTCGAGGCGATGCGCACGGCGCAGATATAGTCGGGTCAGCAAGGCGCCTGAACGGCTCAGAGACTTCGTAAGTCCTTGATAAGCACGTAAAGATGCAGCGGGTCCGTCGGCGATTGCGCGAATCCGTAGCGTTCGTAAAACGTGCGGGCGCCGTCGTTCTTGGCGTGGACGACGACCGCGCGGATACCTGCAATATCGGCCGCCTGCAAACTGCGCAGGACGGCATCGCGCAACAGTCCGCCGCCGACGCCTTTGCCTTGCCAGTCCAGACCGACCGCAAGACGCGCCAGCAGCATTACAGGCACCGGATGGCGGGCGAGACCTTTCGTCGATCGCTCGGGCGCACCCTCGTATTTAACTTCACCAACGACCAGGGTGTAAAGGCCGATCACATCTTCGCCAGAGAGACCAATGTAGGTCTGCGATGCATTGGCTTGCTGGTTTTGGAATGCATAGCGTACGAGAAAGCGATTGAGCGGTTCTTCACCGCAGTCGAACTGTCCACCAAATGCTTGCGGGCCAGTTTCTCGATCTGGAATTCGCTCACGCTGGATCGCGACCGGAAAAGATGCTTGGTTCGTTCAATAAGCGCTTGAGGCGGGGGAGATCACGCGTTGGCGCGTCGAGCGCTGCCATGAACGCGACCCATTTTTCGGCGTCTAGATGAAAGCTGCGCCGGTCGGCTAATGTTTCTTCGGCTCGCGCAAGCGCGCTTTCAAGCACGAAATCGCTGAGCGAACGGCGTTCGGTCGCGGCGGCGGTTGCGAGTGTACGCTTTGCCTGGGAGGTAAGGCGCAAGTCCAGTTTTTCCGATCTGGTGGTTCTGGTCGTCATTGGTACCTCTCGATTGAAGGATACCACGCCAGACAATGTCATGACAATTTCGGCCGCGCCCGCGAAACGTGCTGGATCAAGCCGCCAGAAGCTGCTTGCGGTCGACGCGTTCCTGTTGCGGCGAGCGGGCGTACAACTCGCGATAGCATTTGGAGAAATGCGAGGCGGAAACAAAGCCGCAGGCGACCGCCACTTCGACCACCGGCAACGACGACTGGATCAGCAGGTGCCGGGCGCGGTCGAGGCGGATCTCCAGATAGTAACGGGCAGGGGAGCGCCCCATCTCGGTGCGGAACAGGCGCTCAATCTGCCGGCGCGACAGGTCGACATGGTCAGCGACCTCGATCAGCGAGAGCGGCTCGGAGAGATTGGCTTCCATCAGCTCGATAATGGTCAGAACCTTGGAATTCTGCACGCCAAGGCGGGCGCGCAGCGGCAGGCGCTGGCGGTCGGTCGGGCTGCGCACGCGATCAGTCAGCACCTGCTCGCAGACGCGGTTGACGAGGCTTTCGTCGAAATCGTCGCCGATCAGCTTCAGCATCATGTCGAGCGCGGCGGTGCCGCCGGCGCAGGTGTAGATGTTCTGGTCGATCTCGAAGAGGTCGGCGAAGACATTGGCCTTGGGGAACGCCTCGGAAAAGCCCGGCAGGTTCTCCCAATGGATGGCGCAGCGCTTGTTGGACAGCAGGCCTGCGGCGGCCAGGATATGCGCGCCGGTGCACAGGCCGCCGACGGCAACGCCGCGATTGTACTCCTCGCGCAACCAGGCAAAGGCCGATTTGTTCTGGTAGCGTTCGACATTGATGCCGCTGCAGACGATGGCCATGTTCGGCCGGTCCGGTCCGGACATTTTCTTGCGCTCTTCCTCCAGCGAGGTGTTGACGGCGCATTCGACGCCGTTCGAGGCGCGCACCGGCTTGCCGTCGATGCTGGCGAGCCGCCAGCGATAGGCTTCATAGCCGAGCATGCGGTTGGCCGAACGCAACGGATCGAGCGCCGTCGCGAAGGCGATCATGGTGAAATCGGGGACCAGGAAGAATACGAACGATCGCCGGATCGGGTGCTTTACGACGTTCACGGGTAGATCCTCACGCTGCAATGGCGCGAACAGGATGTCGCGATTAGCATAGCGACATCAGGAAAGACGTTTCCTGTCAATTGGCTAGATGGCAACGGAGCGACTTTATTTGCGACACGGGTCGCAAATGGGCAATCGCTATGCGGCGAAGGACGCGACATGCCGCCGGATCGAGCAAACGAGCCTACGCAGTCTGCGCACACGAAAACGCCGCCTCGGCAAAACCGAAGCGGCGCTGGATCGACTTCGAAGCAGCACTAGGCTGCTTCCGCCGGGATTGCCGCGTCTCAGGCGACGAAGCCGAGGCGCGCGGCAGCCATGGCACCGGTCTGGCCAGGCATGGTGTTGGCCAGGCGCTGGCGCTCGAGCGCGGTCGTCAGGTTCATTTCGCGACGGGCAAAGAGGCGGGCAAAAAGCTTCATGATCATCTCCATTCGGTTGCTCAGACGGGTCGCCTTCGCTTGATGGAGTGGGGCAGCTCGTTTGTTGATGATGATATAGGCTTACGTGAGGGGAAACTAAATCGCAAAAGCGAAGCACTTGATATGAAAAGCGACACGGAATGCGACAAATTTGGGCATTCTGCCCAGGATTTTCGATTATTTACAATGTGTTGATTGCCAGTGCGGGCTGCTATGCGACTTGCTCATATGCGGCATGCGACGGCGACATGGCTCGGGAAAATCATTGGAGTACAAACAAAAAGGCCTGCCGGGCTGATCTGCGCGGCAGGCCTTCAGCTGTTGATACACACGGTTTACTTTGCTCCAGCCCAGGATCCCACACCATGGCGAGTGCCGGCCTTGGCATCGGCAGCTTCAGGCCAGCCGATATCCTTCTGCAGTTCAATCGGCAGCGCGCGGATGGCGCGTTCCGTCTGGTAGCGGGCACGGGCCTCGCTGAACTCGGTCGCGATCCGACCGATGGATGACAGGATAGACATCTCATTCTCCTTCGCGTTGGGCCGGGTTGTCCCGGCACTTGCAGCGTCAGGCGGTACACCGGGTTTGTTTCAGCTTCATTTCGTGTCGATTGCAGGTCCGTGTCATGGTTGTTTCGGGACCACTTCGATGCGTCCTGCCTTCGATGGAGTTGACTATCCTCCCAAACTGATGTTCAATCAAACGAAATGGAATGATGGTTTGCATCAGAAAAATTGAAGGTCGCTTGCCATGAACGCCCCACTCAATCATCCGCTGCCGCTGCTCGATCTCGATGTTCTGCGCACTTTCGTCGCAATCGCCGAGACCGGCAGCTTCACCACTGCGGCCAATGCGGTCTTCCGCACGCCGTCGGCCGTCTCGATGCAGATCAAGAAGCTGGAGGACATTCTCGGCCGTTCGGTGTTCGCGCGCGACGCCCGTTCGGTGACGCTGACCACCGATGGCGAGATGCTGCTCGGCTATGCGCGCCGGCTGCTGTCGATCAATCGCGAGGTGGTGTCGAAGTTCATCATTCCAGACATTGTCGGGGTGGTGCGGCTCGGCTCGCCGGACGATTACGGCGAACGTGTACTGCCGCATGTGCTGAAGCGGTTCGCGCAATCGCATCCATCGATCGCGGTCGACGTCACCATCGACCAGAGCGTCAATCTGCGCCGGCGCATGGACGACCGGGCGCTCGACATCACGTTGCTCACCAACTCCTACAAGACCAGCGCGATTGGCGCCGAAGTGCTGCTCACCGAGCCGATCGTCTGGGCCGGTGCCAAGGGCGGTTGCGCGCATCTGCGTGAGCCGCTGCCGGTCTCATTGTGGGAAGAGGGGTGTGCCTGGCGGGCAGGGGCATTGGAGGCGCTTGGCCGCGAGGGCCGCAACTACCGTATCGCCTATATGAGCGCACACACGGCCGGCCAGCGCGCCGCGATCATGGCGGATCTTGCAGTGGCGCCGCTGCCGAAATCCTTCCTCGGCAGCGACATGGTCGAGTTGTGCCCGAAGGACGGCATGCCTGACATCGGCACCTACAATCTGGCCATGGTGGTGACGCCGGACGCCAGCGCGCCGGTGAAGGCAGTCGCCGACCATATCCGCGCGACGTTTGAGATGTTCAGGGAAACTGGGAAGTTCTGAGCCAAACTACGACCTGAGCGGCGCAACCAGATCGCGAGGGGTTCCGTCGCGGTCTGCCCTTTGCAGCCACAACTCTCCTGCCTTGGCATGATAACTGTCAGTTTCGTTGGTCAAGAAGGCCACTATGCTGTCCCGCGCGCGTCGCGCCTCCGGCATGTCGATCAACGGCCAGACATGGAACATGCCTTGCTCGTGGACGACCTCAATTTCGACGCCGGCCGCGCGTGCCTTTTCCGCGAAGATCAGATTGTCGGGGGTGAGCAGATCGCGTGAACCGGTCAGCAGCAGCGTTTTGGGCAGCACCGACAGGTCGCCGTAAACCGGGCTGATGCGCCAGTCGGTGGGATCTATGCCGGCGCTGTAAAGCCGGATCGCCTCGCGGCCGCCGGCAATGCCCAGCCACGGATCGTTGCGTTCGGCCTCATACATTTCTGGGTTGGCGAGCGACACGTCGAGACCGGGCGAAATCAGCACGTGGCGTGATGGCAAGGGCAGGCCATTTTGCGCAGCCATCATCGTCAGCACGACGGCCATGTTTCCGCCGGCGGAATCGCCCATGAAGATGATATCATTCGCCCTGGTTTCGCCGAACATCTGGCGGTAGACAGCGCCGACCATACCAAACATGGCGTGGAAATCGTGTTCGGGAGCAATGGGATAGATCGGCACAGTGATACCGAACCCGAGGCGGTCGGCCATGTCGGCGATCAGCCGCCAATGATAGGGTGTGATTTCAAAGACATAAGCGCCGCCGTGCAGGTAGAGAATCCGCCTCCGCTCACCAGCCTGGGGAGCGATCTCGTAGACGGGAAAGCCGTTGATCGTGCGGGTTGTGATCTCCAGGCGTGACCGCAGCGACGCAGGCGGCTGATGGTTTTCCGTCTTGCGCGCATAGGCGATCCAGCGCTGCAGGTTCTCGGGGCTGGAAAACGCCTTCTTGCGGCTGTACCTGAGGACGAACGACACGACGTGGCTTTTGAGACTGGGCATGCAGATACACGGACTTCGGCTGAGCCGACTAAGAGAACCCCCGACTATTTCGAAGATTGTGTCGCCACCAAAAAAGTCAAGATTGATGCAATCTCAACACGGTCGTTTGATCCCAGCTGTCGACAAAGCGTCCGGCCATGAAGTCTCTGGCCTACCGGCGCAGCTCAACGCCGCGGCAGCAACGCGGCGCGCAGCCAATTGCTGGGTGCAGCCGGAGCCGCATAGCGGCTCCGGCGAATAGCGAGCAGCTTGCATTTGTCGATGAATTTCATCCGCGCTGCACGCCCCATCCGACCGAAAGCTGCCTTTCGCTCGAACGCGGCGACACCGGCCAGCCAATGTCCTTTTGGATCTCAGGCGGCAAGCTGTTGAGGATGCGCAGCGACTTGCGCGCTTCGCGTGTTTTCTTGAAGGCCGCACCATAGCGGCCGAGGCTTTCGAACATCGACATCTTGATCTCCTTGGAGCGTTGCGGTGGCCGAAAACTGTTTCCGCCTGCCGTTCGATGCCGGTTAAATGCTCCGCCTATGTATCTGGCGGATTTCACGAAAACGCGTTTTCGTTTCCAGATCGGCGCGATCTGGAAACATTTGCATACAAATGAAAATGGAAGGTCTGACCGCCTAGCGGAGGCGAGTCATCCCCGCCCGCGCCGCGCGGCGTGGCCTTCGCGCGAACGCCGCCGCGGGGCAGCGTCGCCGGCAATGCCGTCTTCACTCACCGTCTTGCGCGGCGGCAGTTTCACCGCCGCCGACAGCTTGGGAAACGGGTCGATCTTGTTCGGGAGCGCCATGGCATAAACGAAATGTTCCTGGAATTTCGGCTCCAGCGCCGTCTCGATCTTCTCGATCTTGCTAACGGTTTCCTCGATCTCGCGGCGATAGCCACGGTTCAACAGCGCCATGCGGGCGCCGGCGCCGGCCGCATTGCCAACGGCCGAGACCTTGTCGAGGTCGCAATCCGGAATCAGGCCCAGCACCATTGCGTATTTCGGGTCGATGAACGAGCCGAATGCGCCGGCGAAGTGGATGCGGTCGACATGATCGGTGTGCTGCTTTTCCATCAAAAGCTTGGTGCCGGCATAAAGGGCGGCCTTGGCAAGCTGGATGGCGCGCACGTCGGTCTGGGTGATGGTGATCTTGGGCTCGCCTTCCTTCAGCACATAGGAGAAGGTGCGGCCATTGGCGACGACGCGAGGCGAGTGGGCGCTCAGCGATCCATCGACGACACCGTCCTCAGAGATGATGCCGGCGAGATACATCTCGGCGACCACCTCGATGATGCCGGAGCCGCAAATACCGGTGACGCCGGTCGCCTGCACGCTGTCGAGGAAGCCCGGCTCGTCGGACCAGAGTTCCGAGCCGATGACGCGGTATTTCGGTTCCAGCGTTTCAGGATCGATGCGGACGCGCTCGATGGCACCCGGTGCGGCGCGCTGGCCACCGGAGATTTCCGCACCTTCGAAGGCCGGGCCAGTTGGCGATGAGGCCGCCACGACCCGCTGGCGATTGCCGAGCACGATCTCGGCATTGGTGCCGACATCGACGATCAGCATCATCTCGTCCTGGCGGTGCGGCCCTTCCGACAGCGTCACTGCGGCAGCGTCCGCGCCGACATGGCCGGCAATGCAAGGAAGCATAAAGAGCCTGGCGCCCTGGTTGAGCTTCAAACCGATATCCGATGCCTTGATGTGCACGGCGCCGGAGACGGCTAGCGCGAAGGGGGCGCCGCCGAGCTCGGTCGGATCGATGCCGAGGAACAGATGGTGCATGATCGGATTGCCGACGAACACGGAATCCAGGATGTCGTTGCGTTGGACGTTGCCTTCGGTGCAGACCTTGTCCACAAGCCCCGAAATGGCCTCGCGCACGGCGACCGTCATGCCTTCGCGGCCGTCCGGGTTCATCATCACATACGAGACACGGCTCATCAGATCCTCGCCGAAGCGGATCTGCGGATTGGATGTGCCCGACGAGGCGGCGACGCGGCCCGACAGCAACGACACCAGATGCATGGCGATCGTGGTCGAGCCGATATCGCAGGCAAGTCCGTACGCCTCGTTCTTGAGGCCGGGCCACAAAGCGATGACCCGTGCGGTCTCGCTGTCGGTGTCCTTGTGGATGGCGGCGGTCGCGGTCCAGTTGCCTTTGCGCAAAATGCCTTGCACCTGCGGCAACAGATGGAAATCGAAATCGAGGCTCTTGAGGCCCCAGTCCTTCATCAGCGCGATCTTCAGACGGTCGAGGTCGCCGAGCGGCTTGTGCATGTCGGGTTCTTCGATCTCGACATAGCACATGCGGATTGCCGCATCGCGGGCGATGACCCTGGTGTCGGCGTCCTTGCGGATGGTCTGCGCGTTGATGACGGTGTCCTGCGGCACGTCGACGACGAGATCGCCGAGAATCTGCGCCGAGCAGGACAGCCGGCGGCGCTCGGGCAGGCCGCGTACGCGCTCGTAGCGCTCTTCCTTGGCGCCCTTGGGCGAGAGGTGATCGTTGGAGGAAACGATCTTGTGCTTGGCGAAATTGCCTTCCTGCACCTCGATCTGGCAACGCCCGCAAGTGGCACGCCCGCCGCACACGCTCTCGACATAGACACCGAGCTGGCGCGCGGCATCCAGAACCGGCGTGCCGACCGGAAACCGCCCGCGCTTGCCCGACGGCATGAACAGCACGAGCGGATCGGTGATGTTGACGGGAGAGTTCATACGTTCCAGACTTTACTTTCTACGCAGCTCAGGTCCTGGCCACCGCAGCGATGCCGCTGTGTCTCGGTTCCTCCCCAGTCCTAGGCCCCATATCGTGTCGGCCAAGACCTGGCTCAACCCCGGGCCATACGCGCTTCGCGGCCGCCGCGCCTGCGTCCGCCATTGCCATTGCCATCGCCCGGCGCGTTGACCTGCGTCCGGGCGGCAACGGCCTGGCCGCCTTCAGCAGGCTTGTAGTCCTTATAGGTCCTGATCCAGTTGGTGCAGTTCTCGTCGGTGCCGTTCAGCACGTTGGCGCCGCGCACCGCTTCCATTTCCTGCGGCCGCACCGGGTTCATGATCGCCGAGGTCATGCCGGCGCCGATCACCATCGGGATGAAGGCGGCGTTGATGCCATGACGGTGCGGCAGGCCGAACGAGATGTTGGAGAGGCCGCAGGTGGTGTTGACCTTGAGCTCCTCGCGCAGCCGGCGTAGCAGGGCAAATACCTGGCGGCCGGCATCGCCCAGCGCGCCGATCGGCATGACCAGCGGGTCGACGACCACATCATGCGCCGGAATGCCGAAGTCGGCACAGCGCTGAACGATCTTCTTGGCGACGGCGAAGCGCACATCGGGGTCCATCGAAATACCGGTCTCGTCGTTGGAAATGGCGACGACGGGAACGTTGTATTTCTTGATCAACGGCAGGATGGCTTCGAGCTTTTCCTCCTCGCCGGTGACGGAATTGACCAGCGGCCGGCCCTTGGCGACCTTCAGCGCCGCTTCGATTGCCGCAGTCACGGAGGAGTCGATCGACAACGGCAGGTCGACCAGGCCTTGTACGATCTCCAGCGTCTGCACCAGCAGCGCCGGCTCGGTGGCGTTGGGATCGACTGCAGTGACGCCGGCATTGACGTCGAGCATGGTCGCGCCGCAGGCGGCCTGCTCCAGCGCATCCTTGATGACGGTCTCAAAATTGCCGGCGATCATTTCGGCGGCCAGTTTTTTGCGGCCGGTCGGATTGATGCGCTCGCCGATCACGCAGAAGGGCTGATCGAAGCCGATGATGATTTCTCGTGTCGCCGAGGCGACGATGGTGCGGGTCATGAAATCTCTCCATCGTGATATAAAGAGTTCTTTATATCGTTATCTGTTTCTGATCAAGCGAATGCTGACGATTCGCGCTGTCAATGCGCGGTCTTGACCATGTCGACCTGGGTTTCAGTGAGGTCGTCATGCAGTATGTGGTCGAGCCGGTCGGCAACGAGCTGGTCGTCGCGGCGGATTTCGCGTTTCCACGGCCGGCGACCCTTCAGCACGCCGGATTCGTCGACGATCTCGGCGACGTATTCTTCCTGGCGGTAGGCCATCACATGGACGCCGGATACACCGGGAATTTCCTTCACCTCATTGATAATGTCGATGCAGAGCTGCTTGCCTTCCTTCTTCTGATCCTGGGCGCCTTCCAGGCGCTTGACGATCTGATCGGGAATGTGAATGCCCGGTACGTTGGAGCGGATCCATTTGGCCGTCTTGGCCGAGGCCAGCGGCCCGACGCCGCACAGGATGAAACATTTCTCGGTATAGCCGAGATCGCGGACCTTCTGCATGTAGGTGCGGAACATCGGTACGTCGAAGCAGTACTGGCTCTGCACGAATTGTGCCCCGGCGGCGATCTTCTTGCCCAGCCGATAGGGCCGGAAATCGATCGGCGGCGCGAACGGGTTGATGGCCGCGCCAAGGAAAAGCTGCGGCGGCGTCGTGAGTTTTCGGCCGGACAGGAATTTGCCGTTATCGCGCATAACGCGGCAAGTTTCGAGCAGCGACATGCAGTCGAGATCGAACACCGGCTTGGCGCCGGGCTGGTCGCCGGCCTGCACGCCATCGCCGGTCAGGCAGAGCATGTTGGCGACGCCCATCGCAGCACCCCCAAGCACGTCGCCCTGGATGGCGATGCGGTTCCGGTCGCGGCAGGCGATCTGCATGATCGGGGCATAGCCCATGCGGGTCAGCAGCGCGCAGATGCCGACCGACGACATGTGGCAGTTGGCGCCGGAAGCGTCGACGGCATTGATGGCGTCGACCCAACCGTCGAAAATCCTGGCGCGGTTGTAGACGTCTTCCGGATCGGCGCTGTCAGGCGGATTGAGCTCGGTCGTCACTGCGAACTCGCCGCGCCTGAGGACGCGTTCCAGCCGGCCACGCGAGGTGTGGCCGGGCAGGGGATCGAGCGGCAAATGGATGCCGGCCGGATTCTCGTCTGGCTGACGGCCGATCATGCCGACGCTCCGGTCTTCGTAGTATTCCGGGCCGCATTGCGGGCGGCCGCGGCCTGCGCGGTGACCCGCAGCCAGGCGGAGGTTTCGCGCAAGGACTGATCCACCGGCTTCTGCACGTCAAAAATCTTGTCGCCATGCGCCATGTTCTGCGAGCCTTCCCAAGCTTTGACCCAGACGCAAGGCATATCAGGCTCGACCTCGCAATTGCCGTTGGCGCGGACACCGCCGCAAGGGCCGTTGCGCAATTGTTTGGGGCAGTTCATCGGGCACGACATGCCGGTCGAGGAAAGAATGCACTGGCCGCACATGCGGCAGTCGAACATGAAGCCCTTGACGCGCTTTTCGACGAATTTCACGGGCCCTTCGACACGGCTGTAGCCGATGCCCTTCCACAGCGGATGGAGGAGCAGGAACATGTCGGCGAATTTGCCGTAGAACCATTCGAGCAGCCGCGAATGCCGCACAGACCAAAGGCGCACCGCGAAAGAGCGCTGCACACGCCGCTGTGGCGACACGTCGGCCGGCTTGTAGTCGGATTTCGGCGCCGCCTTCTTGACGATGGTCGCCTGGGTTACGCCGGCTCGAGCCGTCGTCGCCGGCATTGATTGGGGATCAGACATTTTCTTTGCCCCCCGCCTTGACCAGAGCGACCAGCCGCTCACGGTCGTATTTCGCATCAAGTTCCTGAAGAGCCTTCTCGGCCTCGGCTTCAAGATCGTCACTGACCGGGAGGGGTTCTGCCTTGCGCCATTCGGCAAGATAGTCGTCGGTGCCGCCAGCGCCGGTGCGCATGGCGCACATGTCGATCGCCTCGGTGAAGCGCAGCGGCAGTTCGCGCTTGGCGTTCTGCCGGCCCTTCTTGACGATGACCTGGGCGGGGATGTCGCGCCAGTAGACGACGATCAGATCGGCCATAATTTCCTGCTCCTGCAGAGCGCCGTGCGTCCAATCGGACGCACAAACGATGCTCTACCATTTAACTCCGCTGCATCGTGCTCTCCGAAGATCGATTCCGATCTTTTGGCCAATGCAGTGGTTTCGAGCATTGCCGGAAGCGCTGTTGGGCTGCTTGTTATGGGACGACGCGGGGGCCTTCAAAAGCGACGCAATCGACGGCCGCGGTTGAAAGCGGAGTTTCTTCCAGCACTGGTCAGCCGGCGCGGCCATCGTAGCTGCCGACCAGCTTCCTGTGGAAGCGCACGTAACCTCGTTCGGTCGTGCGTAAATGCTCCGCGACGATGTCATGGAAGCGCGGCAGGCGGTGGAAGGGAACGGCCGGATAGGAATGGTGCTCGGAATGGTACGGCATGTTCCAAGCCACGAACCGCACCAGCCTTGTGGTGAAGGTGGTGCGGGTGTTCTCGAGCATGTTGGCGACATGCGGGCACAACGCGTGCTCGGCCAGCAGGTAGGCACGCAAAAACGGCTGTCCGACCAGCACCGGCACGATCCAGACCCACAACAGCAGCGCCGACTGCGCGGCGAGCGATGCGGCCAGCAATGCCGCATAGCCGATCAGGAACAGCCGTGCTTCGGCAACCACCTTGCCGCGGCCCTTTTCCGGCACGAAGCCGTCGCGATTGCGGCCAGCCGCATTGGTTACGATCACGCGGCCCATGGCGATCCAATAGGGGCTGCCGGACAGATAGCGCAGATATTGGCTGACGGTCTCCGGCTTCGGCGCCATCAGTTCGGGGTCGTTTCTCCGGTCGTGCGTGTGGCGGTGATGGGCGAAATGGAAATAGCGGAACCATGCCGGCGGCAGCAGGATCAGGAAGCCGGCCACGGCAGCAACAGCGCGATTGAGCCACGCCGTCCTGAACGCGGTTTCATGGATGGTCTCGTGCAACGGCGTGAAGAAGAAGACGATCAGGACTCCCTGCGGCAAGACGAGCAGCGGCCAGAACGGGATGCGGGCGGCGATCAGCGCGCCCAGCAGGATAACCAGCCCGGCATGGACCGCCAGCCGGACAATGCCTGGCCGGTCAAGCCTGGCGGTGAGGTCGCGACGGTCCTCGACCGAAAGGCCGGCAATGATGGTGCGGTGGTCGATGTCGCTCATGATGCAATGTTAGTGGCGGGTGGCTGTCCGGTAAATCGGCGCGTCACCAGACGCCGTTCCTTATCCCCGTCCAGAGATAAAACCATACCGTCGGATGATACCATTGTTTCGAAGGCAGGCCGGGATCCACCGTGCCGACCTTGCCAGCCAGCGCATCCCTGACCGCTTCGACGCAGATGTCGCGCGAGAAGGCCGCCTGCCGCAACGCGTAGCTTGAAATTGTGTCGCCCGGCTGCGGTTTGCCACGCGTCTGCCGCAGCACGCCGCCAGTATCGACGCCGGCGTCGACCAGATGCACGGTGGTGCCGAAGTTCTCCGCATCGCCTGAAGCCAGCGCCCAGTAGCCGCCGTTCATGCCACGATATTTCGGGGCGATGCCGGCATGGTAGTTGAGGACCGGGCAAGGGATTTTCGCCAGCGTCTGCAGCGACAGCAAGCGGCAGCCGGCGAGCAGCACCACACCCGGCTGGATTTCCGCAATCGCCTGCAGGCACTCCGGCGCGTTGGCCGACGAGACATAAATGATCTTTTGCCCAGGCTTCGGTTCGGTTTGCAGCTTCTGCCCGGCGGCAAGCCGTGCTGCGTGGCCGGCGAAGAAGCGCTTGCCGAGGCGCGTCAGCACCATCGTGCCGAGTTGACCGATGGCCGAGGTCCAGCCTTGCCGCCGCGCCCGCGCGAGAAGCAATTGCTTTTTGGATTCAGGAGCTTCGAGGATGACGCTGACCGGGCCGAGTTGATCGGCGAGGGCGTTGACGATCGCCCAGATATGCGGGCCGCCTTCGGTGACGACGACGATCGGCCGTTGGTTTGTTTTCGACAGTGCCATGCTCTGCGACCCCCCGCAAAGAACCTGTTCTTTGCGCGCGAATGCTAGGCTGACCGGGTTAACCCCTGGTGATCGGGGCTCAGCGCTTGAATTCGAGGATATCGAGCTTCGATTCGTAATAGGGCGCCGGGAACTCGATGCGCCATTCACTGGCGCTGTTGCGGAAGGCATAGCCGACCTGATCGCTTTCCGGCCCGCTGCCGTAGGGCTTTGCCGGATCGTCGTTGACGTGGAAGGAACCGAGATAGATCGCGCGTTTCTCGCCATCGTCGAAGAAGCGGCCCTTGGTGCGCTGCGAGCCGGTGATCTTTTCCAGTCTCCAGCCGGAACCGTCGTCGCTCACCTTGCATTTGAACCAGCCATAGATGACGAGCGGGCCCAATCCGCCGGCCTTGATGGTGCGGCATTGCCATTTGCCGGTCAGGTCCTTGTCAGAGAAGGGAACCAGCGGCTTTGCCAGCAAGGCGTCGAGCTGCTTGACCTCGGCGGGATCGCCGGCCTTCGCCTCGTCAAGCGCTGCCTTGCGCGTCTCGCCATATTTGTTGAGCCGCGCCTTGTCGGCAGCCGTTATCAGCTTCTGCACCTCGCCATCGGCGAACGCGGGCATCGTCAAGCAGAGGACAGTTGCTGCGGCAAACATGAGGCGAGCGATCATCGGTGGCGTTTCCCTTTTGATGGCTGGAGCAGGCTGTTTTCTTGTCTGGCGCATACCTTAATGTTTCGCCGCGTTCTGTCATCCGTGGCTGAGCATCGACAGCAGAAACGAGGTGGAAAGAATGCGGATCTTGCTGACGGGATCGTCCGGTTGGCTGGGCAGCGCCTTGGCGCCGCGGCTGCGGGCTCTTGGTCATGACGTCACCGGCCTCGATCCCGTCCCATCCTCGGAAACGCGAATCGTCGGCTCTGTCGCCGATCGCGACCTGGTCATGAGGGCGGTCGAGGAGAACCGCATCGAGGCCATCATCCATAGCGGCGCGCTGCACAAGCCTGACATCGAACGTCATCGCAACGAGGATTTCGTCGAGACGAATGTGCGCGGCACGCTCAACCTGCTCGATGCGGCAGCAGCTTTTGGCGTTCAGCGCTTCGTGTTTACGTCGACGACATCGCTGATGATTTCCGAGTCCATACGCACCACCGGCTTCACCGGCGGGGCGCGCAAGGCGGCATGGCTGACGGAAGACATGTCGCCTGAACCGCGCAACATCTACGGCGTCACCAAGCTTTCAGCCGAACAGCTCTGCCGGCTCTATCATTTGCAGTTCGGCCTGCCGGTGATCGTGTTGCGCACCGCCCGGTTTTTTCCCGAGGCGGACGACACGGCGCACGTGATCGAACAGTCGGATGCCAACACCAAGGCCAATGAGCTGTTGTTCCGCCGGCTGACGGTGGAGGACGCAGCCGACGCCCACATCGCTGCCCTGGAGAAAGGGCCGCAATTGGGCTTCGAGACTTTCATCATCTCGGCACCGACGCCTTTCCAGCCCGAAGATTGCGCGGCCTTGATCGCCGACGCGCCGTCGGTCGTCGCGCGCTATTTTCCGGATTATCCGGCACTCTACACGAAGAAAGGCTGGACGATGTTTTCGTCGATCGACCGGGTCTATGATGCGTCGCGGGCTAGGGACCGGCTGGGTTTCGTCTGCAAGACGAGCTTTGCAGATGTGCTCGCCGGGCTTGAAGCTGAAGAACGCTTTGCCTAGAAATATCGTCAAGCCAGGATTGCAGCGCTGGCCAGTTCCTTCGTCAGGTCACCATAGCCGGTCGAGCGCCGCTCATAGGCGAGGCCGAGCATTTTCGCCGCCTTTTCGGCGACCTTGTCGAGTTCCGGGTCGTCGGTCTGAGCGATATAGATCAGCTTCTCGTAGTTGCCGAAATAGTCCTTGATCAGCTCCGGGTGCTTGTCCAGACCGAGCGGCTTCATGAAGAAGGCATCGAATTGCCGGCAGAGGAAATCGGTCATGTAGAACGACATCATGTCGTCATCGGCGACCTTCGCATAGGCATCCATGCCCTGGTAGAAAGCAAAGCAATGCGGCCCGGCCATGCGCTCGACGCCATGCTTCTCGCAGATCCGATCGAGCAAGCCACCCGTGCCGCAATCGGCATAGCCGACGAATATGTGGCTGTAGCCGTCGGTCTTGGCCTTCTCGATAGCCTTGTCCATGGCCGGCGCGATGCGGTCCGGATAGAAATGGAACTCCGCCGGCAGGCAGGTCAGGTCGAGATGGTCGAGCCCGAGCTGCTCCTTGACCGCCAAAACTTCGCGCGCAATCATCCCGCAGGCGATGACGAGCAGCCTGTCGCCTTGATCGGATTGTTGTTTTCGCGCGGTAGTCATGGAACCAGTCTAATCCATCTTCGTTGCTGTCCAGCGAATTTATATCCTGAGGGAGACACCATTCATGAAATTGTTCCGCGTCGCGCCAATCGCTATTCTCGCCTGCGCCTTGGCTGTTTCGGCCTGCGCCAACACGGTGCGCGGCGTCGGTAAGGATATCAAATCCACTGCGAAGGCTGTTGACGATACCGTCAAGAAACCCTGATCCGCACGGCTCTAAACATTTGGGAATAAAAAAGCCGCACTGCAAGGCGCGGCTTTTCTCGTTGGTGCCGGACTTATTGGCTCAGGCCGAAGCGCGGACGTTGTGCTTGCGCTTCATGAAGTCCTTGGCGGTCTCGACCGCCACCGCGGCGTCGCGGCAATAGGCGTCGGCGCCGACGGCTTTGCCGAATTCCTCGTTGAGCGGTGCGCCGCCGACCAGCACGACATAGTCATCGCGAATGCCCTTTTCCTTCATCGTATCGATGACGACTTTCATGTAAGGCATGGTCGTCGTCAGCAGCGCCGACATGCCGATGATGTCGG
Organism: Mesorhizobium sp. M0598; assembly: GCF_040320865.1. Lineage (NCBI taxonomy): Bacteria > Pseudomonadati > Pseudomonadota > Alphaproteobacteria > Hyphomicrobiales > Phyllobacteriaceae > Mesorhizobium > Mesorhizobium sp. M0598. The sequence goes on from NZ_JAMYQL010000029.1 coordinate 54,017, forward strand.
GCTGGTGCTTTTCGATGGCATCGAGATATTTTTCGACCGCATTGTTGATGCCCAGGTCGATGACATCGAAGCCGGCGCCTTCCATCATCATGCCGACCAGATTCTTGCCGATGTCATGGATGTCGCCCTTGACGGTGCCGATCACCATCTTGCCCTGCTTCGGCGCGCCGGTGGCGACAAGCAGCGGACGCAGGATGAACATGCCGGCCTTCATCGCGTTGGCCGACAGCAGCACTTCGGGAACGAACAGGATGCCGTCGCGGAAGTCCTCGCCGACGATGCGCATGCCCTCGACCAGAGCCTCGGTTAACACCTTGTAAGGCGCCCAGCCGCGCTCGAGAAGGATATTGGTGCCTTCCTCGATTTCTTCCTTCAACCCGTCATAAAGATCGTCGTGCATCTGCTGCACCAACTCGTCGTCGGAGAGTTCCGAAAGGATGATCTCGTCGTCGGCCATTTTTTCTCAGGCTCCTTGCCGGCTACAACTGTTGCGGCAGCTTAAAAATATCGCGTCAATACCTAACCCGCACGGGCCGGTTGTCCATAGCTGATTTGCGACTTCCCGCAAAACGAAAGCGACCGTAAATCTCTTGGAATTCTTGTCGATTTTGCGACAGGCGTTGGCGCTGGCGGGCCGTTTCGAATAGGGTGCATGGCTACGATCCGGCCAGAGACCGCAATATGCGGCCGCAAACGGATTTCAGGCCGGTGCAAGAGCCAGGCCGGAGTAAATCAGGCCAGAACGAAAGCCAGGGAAGAACGATTATGAGTGAGAACGCGCCGGTCGATCAGGAAGCGTCAAACGCACGGCGCGGGCGCGCTGCCAGCGGTGGCGCCGCAGCCCGACGGGCTGCGCGTTCGGGCGGCGGCCCCGGCACACAGCTCACCTATATCAAGCGCAAGATCAACGTCTATGAAGTGCTGGACGAGGAAGGGCTGGCGCTGATCGAAAAGAACACCGACACCGTGCTGGAGGAGATCGGCATCATCTTCCGCGACGACGCCGAGGCGCTGCAGCTTTGGAAAGAGGCGGGCGCCGACGTCAAGGGCGAGCGGGTGCATTTCCCCAAGGGCCTCTGCCGCTCGCTGTTGAAGACCGCTCCGTCCGTCTATACCCAGCACGCCCGCAACGGCGAGCGCTCGGTGCAGATCGGCGGCAACGCGACAGTGTTCGCGCCGGTCTATGGACCGCCCTTCGTGCGCGATCTCGACGGCGTCAGGCGCTATGCAACGATCGAGGATTTCCGGAATTTCGTGAAACTCGCCTATATGGCGCCGTCGATCCACCATTCCGGCGGCACGGTCTGCGAGCCGGTCGACGTGCCGGTCAACAAGCGCCATCTCGACATGGTCTACAGCCATATCAAATATTCAGACAAGCCGTTCATGGGCTCGGTGACCGCGCCCGAGCGCGCTGAAGATACGGTGGCAATGGCCAAGATCGTGTTCGGTGACGATTTCGTCGAGAACAACACGGTGCTGACCAGCCTGATCAACGCCAACTCGCCGATGGTTTTCGACGAGACCATGCTGGGAGCGCTGAAGGTCTATTCGCGCCACAACCAAGCCTGCATCGTCACGCCGTTCATCCTTGCCGGTGCGATGAGCCCGGTGACGGTCGCCGGTACACTGACGCAGGTTTTGGCCGAAGTGCTGGCCGGCGCGTCGTTCACGCAGCTGATCCGGCCGGGTGCGCCGGTGCTGTTCGGCACCTTCGCCTCGTCGATCTCGATGCAGTCGGGCGCGCCGACCTTCGGCACGCCGGAGCCGTCGCTGGTCTCGTATGGCGCCGCACAGCTTGCCCGTCGGCTCGGCCTGCCGTTTCGCACCGGCGGTTCGCTCTGTGCTTCAAAAATCCCCGATGCGCAGGCCGCCTACGAGAGCGCCAACACGCTGAACTCGACGATCCTCGCCGGCACCAACTTCGTGCTGCATTCGGCCGGCTGGCTCGAGGGCGGTCTCGCCTCCTGCTACGAAAAGTTCATGATGGACATCGACCAGCTCGGCATGACGCAGAAGTTCTCCGAGGGTGTCGACCTGTCGGAAAACGGCCAGGCGATGGATGCCATCCGCCAGGTCGGCCCGGGCAGCCACTATCTCGGCTGCGACCACACCCAGGCCAATTTCCAGACCGCGTTCTACCGTTCCAACATTGCCGACAACAATTCTTACGAGCAATGGCTGGCGGAAGGCGAAAAAACCGCGCCGCAGCGCGCCAACGAGCTCGCCCGCCGCTGGCTGGAAAGCTACGAGGCGCCGCATCTCGATCAGGGTATCGACGACGGGCTGAAGGACTTCATTGCCAGGAAGAAGGCGTCGATGGCCGACGCCTTCACCTGAAAGGAGCCCGAATCAGGCGGGGCTAAAGTCGCCAACATCATCCACAAGGAAGTCTGGCGGAGTGCCTTCTCCGACCCGGACAAGAAGGGATGATCCCGAGCGCAGCATGATCGAAACCATCGCGGCTGCGCTTTCCGCCCACGGCCTTATGCTTCGCGGCGGCTTCGATTTTGCGGGCGGTGAGGAAACACCTTCCGGTCTCTCCGGCGCTGCCGCCAGATCCGTTCTGCTGGTGGGGCAGGCGGGCGCCGCACCTTGGCCGCACTTCCTGCGCTGGCTGGAGAGACAGTCACAGCCGATCGACGATCCGCTCGACAGATGGTCTCGCGAAGTGATCGGCGCGGTGGCCGAAAGATTCGGGGCACGCGCGGTGTCGCCGTCCGACAGGCCTTATCTGCCATTCCAGCAATGGGCGATGCGTGCGGAGGGGCTGAAGCCGTCGCCGCTCGGCATTCTCATGCATCCGAAATATGGGCTCTGGCATGCCTATCGCGGCGCGCTGCTGTTCGAAAATGAGATTGCGCTCCAAGAACCCCACGACGTAATTCACCTTTGCGATACATGTTTGGAAAAACCTTGCCTGAAATCCTGTCCGGTCGAGGCTTATTCTGCGAATGGTTTTGCACATGAAACCTGTCTGGCCCATGTGCTCGGGCAAAACGGCGCGCCTTGCCGAACCGGCGGCTGTCTTGATCGCAACGCCTGTCCCTACGGCACCGATTATCGCTATCCGTCCGAGGTTCAGGCCTTTCACATGGCAGCATTTGCGCGTCTGTAGCGTCGCCGAATTCCGCACGAAATCTTGAAGCAGATCGCCTTACTACAGCTTGCGGCGACGGCCACCGCGGGTATCTATCGCACGTCAGATCAACGGAGCGGATGATGGCCACGCAAGCGATGCAGATCAAGACAAGCGACGGCATTGCCAAGGCCCGGCTGTTCCGTTCGGCGGCCCCAGCCAAGGCAGCGATCATCCTCTACATGGACGTTTTCGGTCCGCGACCGGCGCTCGACCAAATGGCGGAAAGGCTTACCGACGAAGGCTATGCGGTGCTTGTGCCGGACCTCTTTTACCGCAATGCGCCCTACGGTCCGTTCGATCCCAAGACTGCGTTCGGCGACGAGAGGAGCAAGGCCGCCATCACAGGTCTCCTCGGCGGCACGACCCAGGAGATGACGATCCGCGACAGCGGCGCTTTCCTCGATGTGCTCGCTGCCCAGGGCCTAACCGGGCCGGTCGGCATTGTCGGCTATTGCATGGGCGGAGCGCGGGCGCTGAACGCCGCGGCCAGCTATCCCGATCGCATCGCCGCCGCGGCCAGTTTTCACGGCGGCAATCTGGCTGGTGACGCAGCCGACAGTCCGCATCGGAAGGCCGCCTCGGTCAAGGCAAGGGTCTATATCGGCACCGCCGGTGTCGACCGCAGCTTTCCGCCGGAGCAATCGGCGCGGCTGGCCGAAACACTGCGCGCCGCCGAGGTCGATCATGTCATAGAGAACTATGCCGGCATGGCGCATGGCTGGTGCATGCCGGACCACAGTGCCTTCGATGCAGCCGGCGCCGAACGCCACTGGAAGCGGCTGACGACGCTGTTTGCGGAGACGCTCGGCCAAGGCACGCCAACCATTACGACGTGACCGCCCGCCAAAAAATTCTTTCCATCGCCCCAAGGAACCGCCATTAGCCTTCGTCCAACAGGCAAATGATGGCGATGATGCTGGACGAAAGCGAAGCCTCCGACGCCGAACTGATCGGACGGGCGAAGGGCGGAGACCGGGGTGCTTTCGGCAAGTTGCTCGAAAGGCACTATGGTTTCGTCTATCGCGCCGCCTATCGTTGGTGCGGGAAAAAGGCCGACGCCGAGGACATCGCCCAGGAAGTCTGCGTCCGGCTCGGGCGGGCGATCCGCGACTATCACGGCAGCGGTGCCTTCACGACGTGGCTCTACACCATGACGCTGAATGCGGCGCGCGACATGATGCGCAAGACCGCCCGCGAGACGGTCAAGACCGAGGCCTATGGCGCCTATGCGCTGATTTCGGGGGAAATCTCGTCTGAGCCGGAAGACCCGGCCGAGGCGCTCTGGGCAGCGGTGCGCAAGCTGCCGGACAAGCAGCGCGATGCGGTGCTGCTGGTTTATGGCGAAGGGCTGAGCCACTCCGCCGCCGCCGAGGCGATGGCGATCTCGGAGACAACGGTTTCCTGGCACATCCATGAAGCGAAGAAACGGCTGAAGACGCTGATGCGTTCAGCCGGGGAAGTGTGACCATGGTCGACGACAACGAACTCAACAGACTACGCGACATCGCAGCACCGGCGCCGGACTCGGACGCAAAGGCGCGTGCCCTCCAGGCTGCGCTGCGCGCCTATGACATGGAAGAAAAAACTTTGCCGGGCGCCCAAGGATCGGTGAGCGGGCTTCGTCTCACAGAGCGAGCACAAAGGCTCTGGAGCGAAATCATGCAAAAGAAACTCTTCGCCACGCCGGCCATTGCCGGGCTCGTTGCCCTGCCGATCGCCGGATACGCTACCATCTACATGCTTGGGGAATCCAAATTCGGCGGGCCCGAATTCGGCGGGGATAAGATCACCGAAACGCTGGCTGACAAACCGGCGACCGTCAAACCGCCGGTCGTTGCCGAAGCGGACAAGCAGAAGAAGGCGGACGCCGACCGTGAAAGCCGCGACACCGGCGAGGCGCTTGTGGCGCCGACATCGCCGCCGAAGGCGGAATCGACCGCAGTCGGCGGGCTGACGCAGCAGGATGTGCTCAGCCGCAATGCACCTGAACCGGCGCAGAGCGGCGAGTTCGCGCTGGATGGGGGTGCAAGCTCCGCGGCTCCGGCAGTCGATGGCGGCGCGCGGGTCGGACGCATGCCTGGCACGGTTGCCGAGTCCAAGCTGATGGCACAGCAGCCCGCCGCTGCGCCGGCCGACCAGATGCTGCCGCAAGAGGAAAACCGCGACCGCGTCGAGAATTTCAAGACCAACCCGGTGCATGCCGCACTTGAAGACCCGGTCTCGACCTTCTCGATCGATGTCGACACCGCTTCCTATTCCTTCGTCCGGCGCTCGCTGAAGGAAGGCTTTATCCCGCAGGCCGACACGGTTCGCGTCGAGGAGATGATCAACTACTTCCCTTATGCCTGGAAGGGACCGGACTCCGCCTCGACGCCGTTCAACTCGACCGTCAGCGTCATGCCGACGCCGTGGAACGAGCACACCAGGCTGATGCATGTCGCCATCAAGGGTTTCGACGTGAAGCCGGCCGAGCAGCCCAGGGCCAATCTGGTCTTCCTGATCGATGTGTCGGGCTCGATGAACGAGCAGGACAAGCTGCCGCTCCTGCAGTCGGCCTTCCGGCTGCTGGTCAACAAGCTGAGACCTGACGACACCGTCTCGATCGTCACCTATGCGGGCGATGCCGGTACCGTGCTGGAGCCCACCAAGGCTTCGGAAAAGGACAAGATCCTCGCTGCCATCGACAAGCTGACATCCGGCGGCTCGACGGCAGGCGAGGCCGGCATCAAGGAAGCCTACAGGCTGGCGCAGAAATCCTTCGTCAAGGACGGCATCAATCGGGTGATGCTCGCCACCGATGGCGGCTTCAATGTCGGCCAGACCGACGACGACGACCTGAAGCGGCTGATCGAAAAGGAGCGCAAGACAGGCGTATTCCTGTCGGTGTTCGGCTTCGGCCGCGACAATCTGAACGACCAGATGATGCAGACCATCGCCCAGAACGGCAATGGCACTGCTGCCTACATCGATACGTTGGCGGAGGCCGAGAAGGTGCTGGTCGAGGATGCCTCCTCGACACTGTTCACCATCGCCAAGGACGTGAAGATCCAGGTCGAGTTCAACCCGAACAAGGTCTCGGAGTACCGGCTGATTGGCTACGAAACCCGCGCCCTGAACCGAGAGGATTTCAACAATGACCGGGTCGATGCCGGCGAGATCGGCTCAGGTCATTCAGTCACCGCGATCTACGAGATCACGCCTAAGGGCAGCGGCGGCGAACAGATCGACCAGCTGCGCTACGGCCAGGCCTCGGTGAACAATGGCGGTGTCGCCAATGCCGACGAATATGCTTTCGTCAAGATTCGCTACAAGCTGCCGAACGAGGACACCTCGAAGCTGATCACCACGCCGGTAACGTCAGCCAACGAGGTGGCGTCGTTCGACCAGGCCAGCACCGACCAGCGTTTCTCCGTTGCCGTTGCTGCCTTCGGCCAGAAGCTGCGCGACGAGGATGCGACCGCGAAGTTCGGCTACGACAAGATCATGGAGATTGCCACCGCCGCCAGAGGAGCCGACCCGTTTGGATACCGGTCCGAGTTCCTCTCGCTTGTGCGCCTTGCCTCGGCGCTCGGCGGTAACCGGTAGTGGCAATGACGGCCGGTTTCTTTCAGATGGGATCGTTCTGATAGGGGGAGCCGGCCTACGGGCGGGTGAGGCAGGCCGGCGAGGGAAACCTTGCCGGCCTTTTTTCGCGGCCGCACTGCTTCGCGCGGACCATGTCGCAGACGAAAGCGTCAGGCGCGTCCGCGGCGCCGCTCGCGGCGGGCTTCGCTGGTCTCGGCGACGTTGACCGTAGCCTGCTTGTTGCGCATCGGGCCAATGCGTTCGACGATCTGCTCGACGGTCGGGCGATCCGACTTGGTGTGCGCATCGAGCGCCTTGCGCATGGCGGCAAGGTGCTGGAACGAGGTGCCGCAGCAGCCGCCGACGATTTTGGCGCCGGCATCGACGGCGAGGCGCACATAGTCGGCCATCAGCTCGGGTGTGCCGGAATAGTAGATCTCGGCGCCGCGAAATTCGGGAATGCCGCAATTGCCCTTGACGATCACCGTTGCTTCCGGCTTCGCCTCGGTCATGTCGAGCAGCGACGCGAGAATGTCGGAGGCGCCGACACCGCAATTGGCGCCGACACCGAGCGGTGTCTGCGACAGGCCATCGACGACGGCGTGGATGTCCTTCGGCAGCAGTCCCATCATGGTGCGGCCGGCGGTGTCGAAGGAGCCGGTATAGGTATAGGGCAGGCCGACGCGGATGGCGGCTTCGGCGGCGGCGCGGATTTCGTCAGGCGCCGACATGGTTTCGATCCAGGCGACTTCGGCGCCGCCGGCCTTCAGCCCTTCAATCTGCTCGGCAAAGGCTTCGACCGCCTCGTCATAGGTTATGGCGCCGAGCGGCACCAGCAGCTCGCCGGTCGGGCCGACGGAGCCGGCCACGATCACCTTGCGGCCAGCGTTGCCGGCGACGGCGCGTGCGATCTCGGCCGCGCGCTTGTTCAGCGCATAGACCCGGTCCTGCGCGTGGTGCAGCTTGAGCCGATGGCGGGTGCCGCCAAAAGAGTTGGTCAGGATGATGTCGGCGCCGGCATCGACAAAGTTCTGGTGCAGGCTGGTGATGGTGTCGGGCGCGGTCTCGTTCAAGAGCTCGGGAGCCTCTCCGGCCTCAAGGCCCATGGCGAACAGATTGGTGCCGGTGGCGCCATCGGCGAGCAGGACGCCCTTTTCGGCAAGCAGAGCGTCGATCGGATTGGTCATGTGAAATACGCCTTCCCGGAAGAATAACTGAGATAAGGATATAAAGAATTCTTTATGTGCCGTCAATGTCGGCACGTAGAGCAACCGGTCAAAATCGCATCTCCGCCAGCTTTCGTGTGAAGCTGGCCGCTTCATGCGCGTTGACGTCCGCGGCACGGATCAGATTGTCGAAATGGCTGGTCAGGATGCGGATCGGCTGCGTGGCGTTCAGCACCAGATACATGTCGCCGACGTAAATGGCGGCGCGATAGGGTCCAAAGATGGTGTATGGGATCGAATAGCGCATCCGCCCGTCATAGAGAAACAGGCGGAAGGTGGGATAGAGGTCGTCGAGCAGCGTCGCCATGTGCAGGAGCTGCTGGTGGCGGTCGGCCTCCGGAAAGCGGTCCCACACGCCCAGCCCGCGCGCGAAGATCTCCAGCGTGTGGCGCGGCATACAGACTTCCATGTCGGTTTCGGGCCGTCGGTTGTAGTCGATGCGGTACTGCGTTTCGCCGGCCTGTGCCTCGCGGCTCTTGTTGGCGATGACGGCTTCGTAGTCGACAAGCGCCTCGGTGCGCAGAAGGTCGGGAATGCCGGCCGGCACGTAGCGGATTTTCGTTCCCGCCGCCTCGGCATGCCAGCGAGCCAGCAGCGTGCGGTCGAAGCCGTCCGGTGCCTCCTCGATCTCAAGGCTCTCGCGGATTTCGCCGGTAACACCCTCGTCGTGGCTGAGGCCGAGCAGCCAGTCGAGCGAGACTTTGAATTCGGCGGCGATGTTGAGCAGCGTTTCGGCGCGGGGAAGGCGGGTCGAGGCGCCGGAGAGCAGCTGCGACAGTGCCGAACGGTCGATGCCAACCGCGGCGGCGAAGGCTGATTGGTTCAAATCGGACCTTGTCAAGAGCATTTTCAGGCGCTCGCGAAAGATCGTCGACAGGTTGCGCTTGTCCAAATCGCCACCCCATTCAATAGGAGGAAAAATTTGCGCTGAAAGGCGTGAACGCGGGCTTCAGGCGTAAATGAATCCTGTTGGTTGTTTACAATACATAACATATGCAGCTGAAAATGCGCAATCGCAACAGGTTGTGCGCTTTATCGCGTTGCGCCGACGCAACGCTCCTGACACAATGTTGTCAGGAATCAAACGGGTTCCGGCGACTGGAAGGCAGTGGTCGATAGCATGACGAGCATGGGCAACAGGCGACACGGCGCAGCGACCATCGAATGGCCGACCGTATTTCTCGCTCTTCTCTGCTACGGCGGCTGGCTCGCTACCGGCTTCCTGCTCTGGCCATCCTACCCGCTGCTGGCACTCGCCTTTCTGACCCTGATTGCGGCGCTACAATCCTCGCTGATGCACGAGGTCCTGCACGGCCACCCAACCCGGAATGCGCGGCTCAACGAAGCCTTTGTGTTCCTGCCGATTGGCCTTGTCTGGCCGTTTCGCCGGTTCAAGACCATTCATCTGCGCCACCATGCAGACGAGCGCCTGACCGATCCGCTCGACGATCCCGAAAGCTATTACAAGGCGCTCTGGCAGCACGAGGAGCTGCCGTCGGCGATGAAATTCCTGCTGAAGGTCAACAACACGATGATCGGGCGTTTGGTGCTGGGCCCGTGGCTTTCCTGCATCGGCTTTTTCATCGACGACGCCAGGCAGGTTGCCGCGGGCGACAATTCCATCCGCAAGGCGTGGCTGCTGCACGCGATCGGCCTCGTCGTGGTGCTGCCTGTCGTGCAGTTCGGCTTCGGCATGCCGTTATGGCTCTACATACTGGTGCCGGTGTGGCTTGGGCAGTCGCTGATTTCGATCCGCACCTACGCCGAGCACCAATGGTCTGAACATCCGGAAGGCCGCACGATCATCGTCGAGCGCTCGCCGCTGTCCTTCCTGTTCCTCAACAACAATCTGCATTTCGTCCATCACAAGAGCCCGACGGTGGCCTGGTACAGGCTGCCGAAGGTGTTTCGCGACCGCCGCGACGAATGGCTGCGGATGAACAATGGCTACGCCTATCCGAACTATTTCGCGCTGCTCAAGGCCTATGCCTTCAAGGCGAAGGAGCCGGTCGTCCATCCCGTGCTGCGGCGCATGCCGGAACCAGGACGCGCATTCAAGCCGCGCGTCAGGGCACGCAGCCTCAATGGGCTTGGCAGCGCACCGGTACCCGCCGAGCCGCCGAAAGAATGATTCTTGCGTTGTTGCAGGCGGTGCCGCGCGGACGACGCTTTCCTGACCTTGTCAATTTCCCCGCATAACGGTCAAATCCCGGCATGAGCGAATTCATTGCGGCTTTGCCGATGTACGACTGGCCGGAAGCGCGGGACGATGTCGACGCGCAATGGGCGCGGCTGCGCGATGCTTTCAGACAAAAAGGCATCGATGCGCCGGAGACGATCATCCGCCGCACCGGCGATTTGCCCCCCGTACCTGGCGGTATTCGCGATGATCAGGGAAAACCCATCGCGCCCGATCCGGCGACATTGTCGCCGGACGAACTGGATTTTCACCAGCTCTGGCTGCATCCGGCGCTGCTCTTTGCACAAACCTGCTGGGGACCGATGGAACTTGGCCTGTCGCAGCGTGTCCAGCTCATCGGCCAGCCGCGTTACGACGCCTTCGAGGGTGGACAGGGCGAACTCTATTCGAGCGCCATCGTCATGAGGGCGGGCGAGGCACCGCCGGCAAGGGCGCCGGCCGACGGCGGTGCCGTCATTCCGCTCGATCAGCTTCGCAGCAAGCGCTTCACCTTCAACAGCCTCGATTCCATGTCGGGCATCATCGCGCCAGCCCGCGACCTGCAAGCATTGGGCGAGAGTTTGGATATCTTTTCCGCGCTGAGCGAAAGCTGTGGGCACCGTGCTTCGATCGTTGCCGTTGCCGAGGGCAGGGCGGACGTCGCGGCGATCGATTGCGAGAGCTGGGCGCTGGCGCAGCGTTTCGAGCCGGCGGCGCAGAAGGTGACGGTCGTCGGCTGGACAAGGCGGCGCAAAGGCTTGCCGTTCATCACCGCCAGGACGACGCCGGAAACGATCGTCGCCGCGATGCGCGAGGCGATCGCGGCGCTCACGTAAAGCGCGTCGCGTTCGGTCGGCCTCATGCGACGCGCTTTAGATTCTTGTTTTATGCATGTCGTTATCGCAAAGCCGCTGCACACTTTTGCGCGACATGCATTAGCGTCGCTCAGCCGCCAAGCAGCCGATTGTCGAGCGGGTAGGTCGAAAGCTTCTCGTAGCCGGTTTCAGTGATCAGGATCTGTTCTTCGATCTTGACGCCTTCGTAGCCGCCAAGCCGACCGATATAGCTCTCGACGCACAGCACCATGCCAGGTTCGAGCACTCCGTCCGGTGTGTCGTCGGTCCAGTCGCTAGCATGCGGCAAAGTCGGGTATTCGTCGGCAAGGCCGACGCCGTGATAGAGCACCCCGTAACGGGCCGGGAAGCAGTCTCCCGGTGGCACTGACGAGCCCTCGACGAGGTCGCGGAACGATATGCCCGGCCGCATCAGCTCCGTGTTGTGGGCGATCTGGTCGGCGGCGATGCGGAACAGGTCGCGCTGCTCCTGCGACGGCGGCGCGTCACCGCAAAGCCAGGTGCGCGAAAGGTCGGCGCAGAAGCCGTAAGGACCGATCAGGTCGGTGTCGAAAGCGACGAGCTCGCCGGCCTCGATCGTCCGCGACGAACACTCCTGGAACCATGGATTGGTGCGCGGGCCCGACGACAGGAGCCGGGTTTCGATCCATTCGCCGCCGCGCGCGATGTTGCCGCGATGGAGTTCGGCCCACAATTCGTTCTCGGAAATGCCAGGCCTCAGCGCCTTCTCCATCTCGCCCATTGCCGCCTCGCAAGCGGCGATCGCCCGGCGCATGGCAAGGATTTCGTCGGGCGATTTGATCAGCCGCGCATTTTCCATCACCGCCTCGCCATTGCCGGTCGAGATGCCGAGGCGGGCGAGCTCTTCGATGCCCTCGGGATTGATGTGGTCGACTGCGATGCGGCGATTGCCGCCGCCATGTTCCAATACCAGGTCGGCGATGCCGGCTGCCCAGCGGCGGGCTTTTTGGCCGGTCAGCTCGCCGCTGTACAGATAAGCCCATGACACCGCCGGCCGCACCTCGTCGACGACGCCGGAATGATCGGAAAGGTGCTCGCAGGAGAAATAGTCGAACAGCACCACCGGGCCATCGGTGGCGACGAAACAATGCCTGGTCCGATTGTGTGCGACCCAGAGCTGCATGTTGGTCGCATCCGTTGCGTAGCGGATGTTGACCGGATCGTAGAGCAGGGCTCCCGCATAGTCGCGGCGCTTCAGCTCGGCGCGGATGCGCTCGAGCCGGTATCGGCGCATGGCGGGCAGATCAGGAGCAGCAATGCCCGCCGCCTGCCATTCGGCTTCCGCCAGCGCTCCATAGCCCAGCGCATGCTGGTTGAGTTCAGCGGCCTTCAGCCGCGATTTTTTGTGCAGTACATCGTTCGAGCCGTCCGGCTCGAACGGCATGATCTTGCGGTGATGACGGGGCCGGTCAGTCGGGTTCCTGTCCACCCTCGGCTCCTCCGCTAACGCCTTCCTTGGGCGACGTGGCTTCTCCCACCGCCATTCTCTTCAATCTTACATAGGCGCCGGCCCGGGCGGACTTGCCGGTGTCGCGCAACAGCGGAACCATCATTTGCCGTGGTTGGCCGTCCGGCTCATAGCCGGCCGCTTTGAGCTGCTCCAAAATGACCGGACGCGGATCGTCTCGGTCAAGCCAGACGAGTACGGCCGGCTCCTGCATCAGCGTTTCGAAATTAGGCACTTCCTGGTCAAGTGCGACCAGTTTTTCGTCGACCAACCGCAGGTTTCCGACCCATGCACCATCAGATATTGCGGTTTTGACCGGTCCGTCCGCAGTCAGTTGGCGATAGAGGGCGGGGTAATCCACGCGGATCATCCGCGAGAGGCCACTGGTCCCGTTTATCTGGACGTACCAGGTGGCCGGTGCGAGCAGCACGGCGATGATCGCTCCAGCCGCGATTACCAGGAGCTGCGCATTCCTGCCACGCGGCGCCAGCCGTTCCATAGTGGCGACGATGGCCAGCGGCAACATGAACAGGACGGGCAGCAGCCAGCGGTCCTTGACCACCGTCACGCCGGTGGCAAGTACAAGTATTGCCAGCATGGCCAAGCCGAGCGCCAAGGTACGCCACAACAGAATTTCCCGGGCCGGACCTTTCGGGTGCCGCTCCGAGAAACGGAACTTCGCCAGCCAGAAAGCCAGGGCGGAAACGAGCACCGGCAAGACCGCGAAATTGAAGGTGCCCATGATAAACTTGCCGGCGCCGACAAAGGCCGCCGCCATGCGCCCTTGTTCGGTGTCTATTCCGAACTTCTCGCCTCTCGACAACAAATCGGCAGGATGAATGAGGCTCCAATAGGTGGTCGGCGCCAGCAGCAATATCGCGACCGCTATGCTGATGGCGAACTTCGAATCAAGGATCGCGCTGCGCCATTCGCGCAGCGACAGCGCGGCCGCAACAAGGGCCACCACGAGGAAGACATCATTATATTTGGCAAGAATTGCCGCCGCGGTGCCCAGGCCAAACGCCGCATAGGCGATCATGCTTCGCCGCTCGAGAAGATAGGCCATGGCCAGCAGGAGCAGCGAGCAGAAGCCGACGACGGCGACGGAATGCGACAAGGCGCGCTGCGATTCCCAGACGATCTGCGGGACCGTAAACAGGCCGAACATGGCCGCCGCCGCTGTCGCTTTGGTGTAGCCGAACCGCCGCATGGCGGCGAACACGCTGCAGGCGGCAAGGAACAGCACGGAGTATTTGACGAGCTTTAGCGTGAAGATACTGGTGCCGAAAACATGCGCGGCCAGCCAGTTGATCCAGGTGTACAGGGGTGGTTGCGAGCCGCCATATCCAGCCCAGAGATACGGAACATAGATCAGTTGCTCCGCATCATCGATGCCGACGCCGGTTCCCGCCCAAGAGCTCAACAGGGACAGTATGATGGTCTGCAAGGCAAAGTAAGCCGCGACCATGACGATCGCCGCCGGGAAGGGGCCGATCCGTCCCTCGGCCAGCCACTCGGCCCATCTCAGATTGTACTTCAATGAAATCTCATCGCATTTGCCAGCAGAGTGTTGCCGGCTGCGCTAGCATGAAGAGTGTGCTCCGCACAATGCGACCGGCTGGCTGCGCCTACGTCCTCATCTTTTCGCCGCTCGGGTCGAAGGGCGGTTCGACATTGATGCGTGCGGGACGCCGGTGCCCGAGGATTTCGATCTCGAACAGGCCGGCGCTCTCGTTCTCGGCAAGCGCTGCCGGTACATAGCCTTGCGCCATCGACTTCTCGACATAATGCGCATAGCCGCCGGAGGTGATCCAGCCGACCACGCGCCAGTCGCCGTCGACAATGCCGCGCACGGCAGACGCGCCTTCGGCGGCGTTCGAGCCACGCACTTCCTTGCCGCCCGCGTCGAAGCGCGGCGCGCCATAGCCATGCGGCTTTTCCACGGTGCCGTAATCCTTGCCGCCGACCTTGGCCCAGATCGGCTCGTCGCCCATGACGTCTGCATCCGCGGCATCGACGATGAAGGAGACACGGCGCAGTTTCGGCCCTTCTGCCCGTTCCTTGGCCGCTGCTTCCCGGCCGATGAAGTCGTTCTTCTCTAGCTTGATGAAGCGGTCCATCGAGCCTTCGAACGGTCCGTAGATCGGACGTAACTCGCGGAACCAGGTCGGGAAGTTCTTCTCAAGGCGCATAGAGAGCAAAGCCCGCATGCCGAAATCGACAAGCCCAAACTCTTCGCCAGCCTCCTTGATCGCCTTGTAGACCAGGCGCTGGTAGGCAGGCGCCATCCATATCTCGTAGCCGAGGTCGCCGGTGTAGGTGATGCGATTGACCATGCAGGGCGCGCCGCCGACCGCCATTTCGCGGAAATCCATAAAGCGGAAGGCCTTGGTCGAGATGTCGACATCGACCAGTTTCTGCAGCAGGTCGCGGGATTTCGGCCCGGCGATGGAGAGACCGACCAGCGTCTGGTCGAAGCGGTGGATGCGGATGCTTCCGTCCTTCGGCAGATGCTTCTCGAACCAGCGCATGTGGTATTTTTGCGCTGCCGAAGAACCCCATATCATGAAGCGTTCTTCCCCACCCCTTGGGCTCGCCTTGGCGATGGTGAAGTCCCCGATCAGCCGGCCGAACTCGTTCAGCATGGGCGTCAGCACGATGCGGCCGGTCTTCGGCATGCGATTGGTCATCAGACGGTTGAGGAAGTCCTCGGTCCCTGGTCCGGAGACTTCGTATTTGGCGAAGTTGGCGATCTCCGTGACGCCGACCTTCTCGCGGGTGGCGCGCACTTCCTCGCCGATCGGGCCGAAATCATTGGAGCGGTGGAAGGACACAACGTCCTTCGGCTCCGAGCCTCTCGGCGCGAACCAGAGCGGGGTTTCGAGACCCCAGCTGTCGCCCATGACGGCGTTGTTGGCGAGCATGGTGTCGTAAAGCGGGGTCGTCTGCGCTGGTCTTGCCGCCGGTAATTCCTCGTTGGGAAAGCGGATGGAGAAACGGCGCGAATAATTTTCGCGGACCTTTGCGTTGGTATACCGCAGCGTTGCCCATTCGCCGAAGCGCGCAACGTCCATGCCCCAGACGTCGAAGCCTGGGTCACCGTGGACCATCCAGTTCGACAACGCCAGGCCGACGCCGCCGCCCTGGCTGAAGCCGGCCATGACGGCGCAGGCGCACCAGAAATTGGTCAAGCCCTGCACCGGGCCGACCAGCGGGTTGCCGTCCAGCGCGAAGGTGAAGGGGCCGTTGATGATCTGCTTGATGCCGGCCTTTTCGATGCCGGGGAAATGCTTGAAGCCGATCTCGAGCGACGGCGCGATGCGGTCGATGTCGGGCTGCAGCAGCTCGTGGCCGAAATCCCAGGGCGTGTTGACCGGCGACCACGGCTTGCAGGCCTTTTCATAGGTGCCGAGCAGGATGCCGTTGCGTTCCTGGCGGGTATAGATCTCGCCCTTGAAATCGAGCACGCCAATCATCTCGCGGCCGGTCGACTTGTTGAATTCCTCGACCTCCGGCATCGGCTCGGTCAGGAGATACATGTGCTCCATGGCCAGCACCGGCAGTTCGACGCCGACCATGCGACCGATCTCGCGCGCCCACAGGCCGCCGCAGTTGACCACATGCTCGGCTTTGACTGTGCCTTGCTCAGTGACGACGTTCCAGGTGCCGTCGACCTCCTGCGTCAGTTCCACGACGCGGTTGCGCAGTACGATCTCGGCGCCTAGCTTCCTGGCGGCCTTGGCATACGCATGGGTGGTGCCGGAAGGGTCGAGATGGCCCTCGACTGGATCCCACATGGCGCCGACGAAATTCGTCTCGTCCATCAGCGGGAACATCGCCTTGGCTTCGGACGGCGTGATCAGTTCGGTGTCCATGCCGAGATAGCGGCCCTTGGCGTGGGCGAGCCGCAAGAAGTCCATGCGCTCGGGCGTGTCGGCCATCATCACGCCGCCGGTCAGGTGCAGCGAGCAGGATTGGCCGGAAATCTCCTCGATCTCCTTGTAAAGCTGCACCGTATAGGCCTGCAGCTTGGCGACGTTGGGATCGCCGTTCAGCGTATGGAAGCCGCCCGCCGCATGCCAGGACGAGCCGGAAGTGAGCTCCGAACGCTCGATCAGCATGATGTCGGTCCAGCCAGCCTTGGCCAGATGATAGAGCACCGAGCAGCCAACGACCCCGCCGCCGATGACAACCGCTTTTGCATGAGATTTCATGAAGATAGATCCGTTTTTGAAGAGATTGAATCGAGTTAGCGGGGCGCGAAAACAAAGCGGAGATCGGATACAGCGATGTTTCCAGCCAGCCTGCCATCAAGACGGAGTGGGGGTCGACTACTCATCAGATGATCAAAAATCGGTCGGCGCGCCGCCTTCGGCCCGGCGCTTGTCGACGAAAGCGTTGAGCTCCTCCCGGATTGCCGGATCCATGTAGGGCTCTTCATAGGACGCCAGCCGTTCCTTCCAGACGCGATTGGCCTTTTCGAGTGCCGTCGGCGACCCGGCCTCCGTCCAACTCTCGAAATTGCGCCAGTCCGAGATAATAGGCGCATAGAACGCGGTCTTGTAGCGGTCCTGCGTGTGCTGGGTGCCGAAGAAATGGCCGCCGGGGCCGACGGACTGTATGGCGTCGAAACCGAGTGCTTCCTCGGAAAGATCGAGCGGCGTCAGGAACTCGGCGACCATCTGCAACAGGTCTATATCGAGGATGGTCTTCTCATAGGAGCAGCGCAGGCCGCCTTCGAGCCAGCCGGCGGCATGCATCATCAGATTGCCGCCGCCCTGGATGGCGCCCCACAGCGAGAACACGCTTTCATAGGCGGCCTGCGCGTCGACCGTGTTGGCTGCGCAGGTGTTGGAGGTGCGGTAGGGGATGTTGTAGCGGCGGGCGAGTTGCCCACCGACCAGCTGCGCCTTCATATATTCCGGCGTGCCGAAGGCCGGCGCGCCGGACTTCATGTCGACATTCGAGGTGAAGCCGCCGTAGCCGACAGGCGCGCCCTTGCGCACCATCTGCGCGAAGGCGATGCCGGACAGCGCCTCGGCATTCTGTTGCACCAGCGCGCCGGCAATCGTCACCGGCGCCATAGCGCCGGACAGGGTGAACGGCGTCACGATGACCACCTGGCCCTTGCTCGACATCTGGATGATGCCTTCCATCATCGGCACGTCGAGCTTGAGCGGCGAATTGGTGTTGATGATGGTGAATACCGACGGCTCTGCAAGCAACTGCTCATGGCTGATGCCACGTGCGATCCTGGTGATCTCGATGCCGTCGACGTTGCGCTCCTTGCCGAGCGAATAGATGTGGAACATCTTGTCGGTCAGCGTGGCGAGGTCACGGATGCATTCAAGGTGGCGGACGGACGGATGGATGTCGATCGGCTCGACCGGATAGCCGCCCGTGCAGTTCAATATGTTGTGCATCTGCGCAAGCTTGAGGAAGTTGCGGTAGTCCTGCTGGTTGCCTGGCCGGCGGCCGCGGTCGACGTCTGAGCAATTGGGTGCCGACGCCATCATCGAGATGATCAGATTATCGCCACCAAAGCGCACGTTGTGCGCTGGGTTGCGGGCGTGGATGGTGAACTCCGGCGGGCAGTGCGCAACCAGTTCCAGGATCATGTCACTGTCGAAGCGCACCCGCTCGCTGCCTTCGCGGACATCGGCGCCATGCGCCTTCATAATGCGCCGGGCTTCGTCATGCAGCACGTCGACGCCGATTTCCCGCAGCACGCGCAGAGAGGCGAGGTGGATAGATTCCAGCTCGTCGTCGGAAACCAGCCGGGTCGGCGCCAGCGGGTTCTTCAACTGCCGAAACGGCGGCTGCTCGAACGCCGCCGATCCGCCGGCACGCTTTCCCGCGCGGCCGCCGCGACGGGCGCGGTCGTTTGCCAATGCAGGTTCGGCGGGCTGAAGGGCGGCGGTCATGATAGTCCTCGTACGCTGCGGCAATGCGGCGGCATAATGGACTGCCGGCCGGCCAGCCATTGCGGAGGCGGC
Source organism: Mesorhizobium sp. M0598 (assembly GCF_040320865.1). Lineage (NCBI taxonomy): Bacteria > Pseudomonadati > Pseudomonadota > Alphaproteobacteria > Hyphomicrobiales > Phyllobacteriaceae > Mesorhizobium > Mesorhizobium sp. M0598. The sequence goes on from NZ_JAMYQL010000029.1 coordinate 72,446, forward strand.
GACCACTAGGACGAGGGAAGCGACATGCCTGAAGGGCAGCCGGCGGGATCGTCAGGCTCTTACCTCTTCCGGCTGGCGCAAGCGGTTTTCGTTGCCGGTGCTTACCGCGATGAAAGCGAAACGCTAGTCCTGCATCATGGACCGGGCGGAACAGGACAGCGGCGAGACAGTGCAATGGGCGGCGATCACCGGCGTGATCGCCACCGTCTCGGTGTTCGCCATCGCGCAAGGGCTGAGCTATCCGCTGTTGAGCTTCATCCTGCAGCGCCAGGGCGTCTCGCCGGCCATGATCGGCCTGTCGGCGGCAATGACGCCGATCGGCTTCATCGTCTCCTCGCCGTTGGTTCCGGCGCTGGCGCGCCGTTTCGGGGCAGGGCGCACCGCGCTTACTTGCGCGGCACTTTCCGCGCTGGTGCTGGCGCTGATCGGCTGGACGCAAAATGTCTATCTGTGGTTTCCGCTGCGCTTTTTGATCGGCGCCGTCACCAACCCGCTCTACGTGCTGAGCGAAGTCTGGGTGATCGCACTGGCGCCGCCGACACGCCGTGGCCGCGTCATGGGCATCTATTCGACCATCATTTCGGCGGGCTTTGCGGCGGGGCCGCTGTGCCTGCTTGCGGTCGGCACCGAGGGATGGCCGCCGTTTCTCGTCGGCATCGCCGCATTCCTGTTTTGCGGCGCCTGCCTCGCCTCGGTGCTGGCACGGCTGCCCAAGGTCGACGAGAGCGGGCACCGCGTTTCGGTGCTGGGGTTCGTGCCGCAGGCGTGGCTGCTGTTATCGGCGGTGATCGTGGCCGCCGGTTTCGAACAGGCGGTGCTCGCCTTGCTGCCGGTCTATGGAACGCATTACGGCATCGCCGAAGCGCGCATGTCGGCGCTGCTGTCGGTGATGATCGCCGGCAACATCGCTATGCAGGTGCCGCTCGGCCTGCTGGCGGAACGACTGACGGCGCGGCTGGTGCGGTTCATCTGTGTATCGGTGACTGTGCTTGGATGCGTTCTGCTGCCGGTTCTCATCGAGACGCCATTGATATGGCCGTGCGTCTTCATCTGGGGCGCGGTTTCCTACGGCATTTACACGATGTCGATCATTGAACTCGGCGAGCGGTTCACCGGCTCGGCACTGGTCGCCGGCAACGCCGCCTTCTCGCTGATGTGGGGCGTCGGCGGCATCGCCGTGCCGCCGCTGGCGGGCAGCGCCATGGATGTTGTTGGCGCCGGCGGCCTGCCAATGACGCTCGGTGCCATTTGCCTGGCGCTGGCAGTTGTAACGGTCATTCGAAGACGGATGGTCTGAATGCCAGAAAGCCGCCGTTTCTGACGAATGACTTGAATGTAAGCGGCTCCATATCGATCTTGGCTATGTCGCCACCCGACTCAACCGGAGACCTCATGACCAAATCGAATACCAAGGGCCAGCCGGGTTCGGCGGCCGAAGACCCGTTTCTCTGGCTTGAGGACAGGAGGGGCAAGCAGGCGCTCGACTGGGTGCATCACCAAAATGCAGTTACGGTCGGGGAGCTCCAGGGTGATCCGTCCTATCAGACGTCGTTCGAGACGGCGCTCGACCTGATGACAGCCGAGGATAACATCGCCGTCGGGGCCGCTATCAACGGCTATGTCTATAATTTCTGGCAGGACCGGACGAACGTACTCGGCCTCTGGCGGCGCACCACCGTCGCCTCCTACAAGACCGACAAGCCGGAATGGCAGACGATCATCGACTTCGACTGTCTGGCGGCGAAAGAGGGGGTGAAATGGGTGTTCAGCGGCGCCAGCCGGCTCTACCCCGACTTCAGTCGCTGCCTGCTCAACCTGTCGCCGGATGGCGGCGATGCCAGCGAGATGCGCGAATTCGATATCGAAAGCAGATCGTTCGTCGATGGCGGCTTTCGCGCTCCTGCCTCGAAATCGAGCTTTAGCTGGCTGGACGAGGACACGGTTATCGTTTCCGCCGCCTTCGAGGAGGACGACAAGACCCAGTCCGGTTATCCGCGCGTGGTCAAGCTTTGGCGGCGCGGCACGCCACTGGCAGCGGCGACGCCGATCTTCGAGGCGCTGAAGCAGGATCTTGCCGCCGGCGGGTCCGTCGAATTCGACGGCGACAAGCGTCATGTCTTCCTCGCCCGGACCATCGACTTCTTCGCCTCGCACAGTTTCCTGCGGCTGCCTTCCGGCGAGAACAGGCGCATCCCGTTGCCGGACGACGTCACCGATACAGCGCTGTTCAAGGGCCAGCTCGTCTTCGGCGTGCGTACCCCGTGGACTGCGCCGGACGGCACGCTGTGTAAGCCCGACGGGCTCTATTCACTCGATTTCGAGCGCTGGATCGAAACCGGGCTATTCGGATCCCTCGGTACCGTGCTCGAGCCGGCGCACCGTGTCTCGATCGCCGGTGTTGCCCGCACGCAGGACCGGCTGTTCATCAATTTGATGGACAATGTGCGCGGCAAGGTCGTCGCCGGCAAGCGCAGCGACAGCGGCTGGGAGTTCAAGCCCGTGGCGTTGCCCGAAAACGGCAATGTCGGCATCAGCCATGCCGAGCATTTCGGTTCCAGCGTCTCCTTCTCCTTCACCGATTTCCTGACGCCGAGCTCGATCATCTGGTCGGACGACAACGCCGCGGGGCTGGCAACGGTGAAGTCGCAGCCGGCGCGTTTCGATGCGTCGTCCCTGGTCTCCGAACAGTTCGAGGCGCGCTCGAAGGATGGCACGATGATCCCGTACTTCGTCGTCAGGAGGCGCGACTTGCATGGACCCGTGCCGACATTGCTTTACGGCTATGGCGGCTTCGAAGTGCCGCTGCTGCCCGGCTATGCCGGCGTGCGCGGCAGGCTGTGGCTGGAGAAGGGCAATGCCTATGTACAGGCCAACATCCGCGGCGGCGGCGAGTTCGGCCCGAACTGGCATCAGGCGGCGCTCAAGGCCAATCGCCAGAATGCCTTCGACGATTTCGCCGCGGTCGCGCAAGATCTGGTCCAACGCGGCATCGCTACGCCCGCCACACTGGGCATCCAGGGCGGATCGAATGGCGGCTTGCTGACCGGCGTCTCGCTGACCCAGCACCCGGAATTGTTCGGTGCAGTGATCATCGACGTGCCGCTGCTCGATATGCTGCGTTACACCGAGCTGCCGCCCGGCGCGTCATGGATGGCCGAGTATGGCGATCCGGCGAAGCCGGAAGAGGCAGCCTGGCTCGCCGCCTATTCGCCCTACCAGCATGTAGACACGGATGCAGCCTATCCGCCGGTGTTGCTGACGACCTCGACCGCCGACGATCGCGTCCATCCCGGGCATGCCCGCAAGATGGCGGCACGGCTGCAGGCGGCCGGCCACGGCAAGACGCTGTTCTTCGAGGAGACCGGGGGCGGCCATGGTGGACGCGGCGACCGGCGGCCGCAGGCCGCACAGGCGGCGATGAAGTACGTCTTCCTGCAGCTGGCCCTGACTGGCACCAATTGACCGGCGTCGCTTGACCGGCACGGCTTGAACTGAGGGCTCGAGGCAGCCTAAGGTACATGCATGGCTCGGCTGGCGAAATCGGGTTGCGCATTTGGGGTGGCGGTGACGCCGTCGTCGCGCACGCTACGCGCCGAGCTGTTGCGGCTCTGCGCTCGCATCGGCTATTCGCCGCCCGCTGTCCTCTGACGAATCCGCCCCGGCGCGAAAGCTGCCGGATTGGTTCAAGAGGAAAGACCAGACATGACCTACCAGAATTATTCGCTGAAGCAGCTTCAGCAGATCGATGCCGCGCATCACCTTCATCCGTTCACCGACCACAAAGAGATGCGCGAGACCGGCTCGCGCATCATCACCCACGCCAACGGGCCGTTCATCTATGATGCCGAAGGGACGGAAATCCTCGACGGCATGGCTGGGCTGTGGTGCGTGAATGTCGGCTATGGCCGCGACGAGCTGGCCGACGCCGCTTACGCCCAGATGAAGGAATTGCCCTACTACAACTCTTTCTTCAAATGCTCGACGCCGACGCCGGTTCTGCTGTCGAAAAAGCTGGCGGAGATCGCGCCAAGGCACATCAACCAGGTGTTCTACGGCTCGTCCGGTTCGGAGGCCAACGACACGGCGCTGCGCCTGGTCCGTCACTATTGGGTGCTGGAAGGCAGGCCCGAGAAGAACCGCATCATCTCACGCAAGATGGGCTACCACGGCTCGACCATCGCCGGCGCCTCGCTCGGCGGCATGGATTTGATGCACAAGCAGCTCGGCGGCGCTGTGCCCAACATCGTCCATGTGATGATGCCCTATGCCTATGAGCTCGCACTGCCCGGCGAAAGCGACCATGATTTCGGCCTGCGCGCGGCAAAAGCGGTCGAGGACGCGATCCTCGAAGCCGGCGCCGACAAGGTGGCCGCCTTCATCGGCGAGCCGGTGATGGGGGCAGGCGGGGTGAAGATCCCGCCGATGAGCTATTGGCCGGAGGTGCAGCGCATCTGCCGCAAATACGATGTCCTGCTGATGCTGGACGAGGTCATCACCGGATATGGCCGCACAGGCGAGTGGTTCGCCGCACAAGCCTTCGATGTCGAGCCCGACACCATCACCACGGCCAAGGCGCTGACCTCTGGCTATCAGCCGCTGTCGGCGCTGCTGGTCGGCGACCGCATCGCGGCGACGCTGGTCGAAAAGGGCGGCGAATTCTATCACGGCTACACCTATGCCGGGCATCCGGTGGCCTGCGCGGTGGCGCTGAAGAACCTCGAGATCATCGAGCGCGAAGGGCTGGTCGAGCGCGTCAGGAACGACACCGGGCCTTACTTCGCCAGGGCGCTGCAAGAACGTCTCGGTGGGCACGATCTGGTCGGCGAGGTGCGCTCGTTCGGGCTGATGGGGGCGATCGAGATCGTCAAGGACAAGGTGACCAAGGAGCGCTTCCTGCCGGCCGGCAGCGCGGCGGTGATGGTTCGCGACCACGCGATTGCCCAGGGCATGATGCTGCGCGCCACCGGCGACACGATGATCCTGTCGCCGCCGCTGATCTGGACGCGCGAGACGATCGACATGGCCTGCGACCGCATCGCCACGGCGCTCGACCTGGCGCAAGCAGATTTGCGCAAGCATTAGGGAGGCGATCGCCGGGCGCTCCATGTCGGGCGGGCGCCCGGCGTTTGAATGGGCGCTCGCCAGGCGAGGATGCGAAACGCAAAAACCGCGCTCCATCGGAACGCGGCTTTGCCAGATACGCATGGCGCTTCGCCAACAATACACTTGCGAAACTAACGGCGAAACTTACGGGCTCCGGTACGCGAGACCTGATCCGGAGCGCCGGGCGGATGTCCGCCTCGCAATCCGTTTTAAACGCATATCGTTACTGCAGGGTTAGCAAGAGCTTAAGCAAACCTAAATTTGCCGGCTTTCCGCATTGGGCAGATCGAAAACCTGTGAACTTGGAGCTTACGCCGGGTCACCACGGAGGAAATTAATGATGCCGGAAAAATCCGCGCCGGCATTCCCTTGTGCGTTGAACAGCGCATAGAGCTGGGCTGCCTCGGCGCCGAGCGGCGTTGCCGCACCGACGCTCTGTGCGGCCTCCTGCGACAGTTTCAGGTCCTTCAGCATCAGTGCCGCCGCGAAGCCAGGCTTATAGCCATTGTTGGCGGGCGATGTCGGCACCGGGCCGGGCACCGGGCAATAGGTGGTCAGCGACCAGCACTGGCCGGACGAGGTCGAGGCGACGTCGAACAGCGCCTGGTGCGACAGGCCGAGCTTTTCCGCCAGCACGAAGGCCTCGGCAACGCCGATCATCGAAATGCCCAAAATCATATTGTTGCAGATCTTCGCCGCCTGTCCGGCGCCGTCGTCGCCGCAATGAACGATGCGGCCGGCCATCGGCTTGAGGATTGGTTCGGCCTTGGCGAAGGCGTCCTTCGAACCGCCGGCCATGAAGGTCAGCGTGCCGGCCGCCGCACCGCCCGTGCCGCCGGAGACCGGCGCGTCGATCGACAGCAACCCATGCTTGGCGGCGATGGCATGGGCCTTTCGAGCCGACTCGACATCGATGGTCGAGGAATCGATGAACAGCGCGCCTTTTTTTGCCTTGGACACTATGTCTGCGTAAACCGACAGAACATGCTTGCCGGCCGGCAACATGGTGATGACCGCATCGGCATCCTTCACCGCCGCAACGGCATTGGCCATGACGATGACGCCGTGCTCCCTGGCAATGACGAGGTTCTCCGGCACCAGGTCGAAACCGTGCACGGCATACCCGGCCTTGACCAGGTTGGCGGCCATCGGATTGCCCATATTGCCGAGGCCGATGAAGGCGATGGTGGTCATAATGGCGCTCCGTGGTTTGGGTAGGCAGTAGGCAGTAGGCAGTAGGCAGTAGGCAGTAGGCAGTAAGCAGTAAGCAGTAAGCAGTAAGCGACCTATTCGGGCGCAAGTTTGCTAATAAGTTGGCGAAGCATTTTCCCGATGCCCTCGGTCGCTAAAAGCACGTGATAAGCTTGATCATGGGTAGCAAGGCCAATGCGTTCAGCGATCTGGAGGTGTGTCTCGAACTCCTTCAGCGATCCCTGGGCAATCCTGAGAAATTGCTGATAGGAGCCTCTGTTGTCTCGGCCGTAACCTTCCGCGATGTTTGCAGGAATAGAGGTTGCTGAGCGGCGGATTTGGCTGGTCAACCCATACAATTCCTCTTTTGGCCATGCCTTGGTCAGGGAGTAGGCGGTGACGGCTAGATCCATCGCCTGCTGCCATACGACAAGATCCTTGTACGAATTGATCTTGCCGGTCATCTTTCTGCCTACTGCCTACTGCCTACTGCCTTACCGTCCGATCAGCGCGCGAGCGATGATGACGCGCATGATCTCGTTGGTGCCTTCGAGGATCTGGTGGACGCGCAGGTCGCGCACCAGCTTCTCGATGCCGTAATCATGCAGATAGCCGTAGCCGCCATGCAGCTGCAGGGCGTCATTGGCGATATTGAAGCCGGCGTCGGTGACGAAGCGCTTGGCCATTGCCGACCATTTCGAGGCATCCGGCGCCTTGCCGTCGAGCTTCGAGGCGGCGGTGTAGAGGAAGACGCGCGCTGCCTGCAATTCGGTCTCCATGTCGGCAAGCTTGAACTGCAGCGCCTGGAACTGGTTGATCTTCGACCCGAAAGCCTTGCGCTCGGCGGTGTAGGCGAGCGCCTTGTCGAGTGCCGATTGCGCGCCGCCGAGCGAACAGGCGGCGATGTTCAACCGGCCGCCGTCGAGCCCGGCCATGGCGATGCCGAAGCCGGCGCCCTCGACCGACAGCAGGTTTTCGACCGGCACCTTGCAGTCCTCGAAGACTACCTGGCGGGTCGACTGCATGTGCCAGCCCATCTTGCGCTCGTTGGCGCCGAAGGAAAGGCCGGGCGCATCGTTCGGCACGACGAAGGTGGAAATGCCTTTCGGCCCGTCGGCGCCGGTGCGCGCCATGACGACATAGAGGTCGCTGTCGCCGGCACCGGAGATAAACTGCTTGGCGCCGTTCAGCACATAATCGCCGCCGCTTTTGACCGCGCGCGTCTTCAGCGCCGCCGCATCCGAGCCCGAGCCGGGCTCGGTCAGGCAATAGCTTGCCAGCCATTCCATCGAGGTCAGCTTCGGCAGGAAGCGCCGGCGCTGCTCGTCGCTGCCGAAGCGGTCGATCATCGATGCCGCCATGTTGTGGATCGAGATGAAGGCGGAAAACGCCGGATCGGCACGCGAAAGCGCCTCGAAGATCAGCACGGCGTCGAGCCGGCCGAGCCCCGAGCCGCCGACGTCGTCGCGGACATAGATGCCGCCAAGGCCGAGCGGACCTGTCTCGCGGATCACATCGGCGGGGAAATACTTGTTGCGATCCCAGTCGAGTGCGTTCGGCGCCACACGGTCGGCGGCGAAGGCTTGCGCCATCTCCTGGATGGCGCGCTGGTCTTCGTTGAGTTCGAACTGGCTGGTGCCCGCATCGACAGCGGCGTCCATGGCGTGCTCCCTGATGTTTCCGGCCTGCTGGCCTGTCGTTTTTGGCTTTGCGCGCAGTCCAATCTAGACCAATGATGCCGCCGCGCAACCCGATCGTCTCCATCCAACCATCTGGGCAGCGGCTGTGTGCGAATGCGCTTTGGAGCAAAGTGTGACGACAAATTTCGACGAACTGCTTGGACGCTTCCATGCCTATCTCCAGACGCTCGATGATGCGCTGGTGCGCGACGCCGTGGCCCGAATCGACTGGGACATGCCAAGCCGGCCGCTCGAACCGCATGCACTGCCTTGTCTCGTCCAACTCGGCCGGATCGTCGAACTCGCTCCCGCTGCGGCCAAGTCGCTGGCGCGGCTGGTTGCGGAGCGTCGCGGCGATCTGCGCTGGGGGCAAACCTATGGCGAGGCGGATTTCGGCAAGGTTTTCATCGACAATTACGGCTGGCTGGAGGTGTTCGGTACACGCGGGCATTTCGTCAATGACGAGGTTGCGGCCGGCCTGCTGATCCTTGGACCCGACATCGTCTACCCCGATCATCACCATGTCGCGGAGGAGATCTACATCCCGCTGACCGGCGGCACCGAATGGCGCATGGGCGACGGCGGTTTTCGCCTTCGAGCGGCGGGCGAGGTGATCCACCATGCCTCTGACGTCAACCACGCCATGCGCACTGGCAAGGAGCCGCTGCTGGCGCTCTATCTCTGGCGTGGCGGGCCACTGGCGGCCAAGTCGACGATCACCGGAACCGTTGCGCAGGGCAGGGACTGATATGGCCAAGGCGATCATGCTGCAGGGCACGGGTTCGGATGTCGGCAAGACGGTGCTCGTCGCCGGTCTGTGCCGCGCGGCGAAGAAGCGCGGCTTGAAGGTGCGGCCGTTCAAGCCGCAGAACATGTCGAACAACGCCGCTGTCGCCGATATTCCAGGCGATTCTGGCGGCGGCGAGATCGGCCGCGCCCAATGGCTGCAGGCGATCGCCTGCGGCGTGGCGCCGACCGTCCACATGAACCCGGTGCTGCTCAAGCCGCAGACCGATGTCGGCGCTCAAGTCGTCGTGCAGGGCAAGGTGTTCGGCGAGGCGCGGGCGCGCGACTACCAGGCGCTGAAGGGCCGGCTGATGGATGCGGTGCTGGACTCCTGGGCAAAGGTCGGCGAGGGCGCCGATCTGGTCATTGTCGAGGGCGCCGGCTCGCCGGCCGAGATCAACCTCAGGAGCCGCGACATTGCCAATATGGGCTTTGCGACGCGCGCCGGCGTGCCGGTGATCCTGGTCGGCGATATCGATCGCGGCGGCGTCATCGCCTCGGTCGCCGGCACCCATCTGATCCTGCCGGAGGAGGACCGGCGCATGATCGTCGGCTACCTCATCAACAAGTTCCGTGGCGACGTCTCGCTGTTCTGCGATGGCATCGAGGCGATCGAAAAATTCACCGGCTGGCGCTGTTTTGGCGTCGTGCCGTGGCTGAAGGCGGCGGCGCGGCTGCCGTCGGAAGACTCCGTCGTACTCGAACGGATGGCGTCCGGCGAGAAGCGCGCGCTGAAGATCGCCGTGCCGATGCTCTCGCGCATCGCCAATTTCGACGATCTCGACCCGCTCAAGGCCGAACCGCAGGTCGAGGTGGTGTTCGTGCCGCCTGGCCAGCGCTTGCCGCAGGATGCAGGGCTGGTGGTCATTCCCGGCTCGAAGTCGACGATCGGCGATCTCCTGAAATTCCGTGAGAACGGCTGGGACCGCGACCTTGCCGCGCATAGGAAACGCGGTGGCCACATCGTCGGCATTTGCGGCGGCTTCCAGATGCTCGGCCGTAGCGTGCGCGATCCCGACGGCATTGAGGGCAGCGTTACCGAGACACAAGGGCTTGGCCTACTCGACGTCGAAACGGTGATGGAGCCGGAAAAGACGGTGCGCAATGTCAGCGCGCGCTCGGTGCCGTTCGATCTGCCGCTCGAGGGCTACGAGATCCATCTCGGCCGCACCACCGGTCCCGACACGCTGCGGCCGTGCGCCGTTATCAACGGCGTCGATGACGGCGCCATCTCGGCCGACGGCAAGGTATCGGGCACCTATATGCACGGGCTGTTTTCCGCCGACGCCTTCCGGGCGAAATTCCTCGAAAGCCTCGGCGTCAAGGGCGGCGGCATCGACTACCGCGCCGAGGTCGAAGGGGCACTGGACGAGATCGCAGCCGAACTGGAAACCCACCTCGACTGCGACACGATTTTTGGGCTAGCGTGTTAGATACTTAGCGCGGAAGTTTTGCACGGGTCGTTGGCTTCGACGGATCACATGCCTTGGCGATTAGCGGAAACGTCCATGGCTTCGTCATCCTGGGGCGGAGCAAGGAGCGAAGCGACGCGGCGCAGACCCAGGATCCATGCCCTGACTTCGGAGCGCCGCTGCGGCGCAGAATTCTGCTCCGCTGGCTCCTCGGCCAAGGTCACGGCATGATGGGGTGGACGGCGCCCGACGGCATCGGATGTGCCAGAATGAGTTCGTTGAGATCTCAAACAAGGGAGCCGTCCGTGGAACACCTTATC